>DATKNM010000059.1:0-6609 GCA_035541335.1 Binatia bacterium | reverse complement strand
GCACCCCCCAGGGCCATCAGCGACAGATAGGCAAGCCACTCGCGGGCCGGATGGCCGTGCCAGTCAGATTCGCGGCGAAAGGTGAAGGATCGGTTGAGAATCCAGGTCGCGGTGGCCGCCGCCAGGAAGGAAATCGCCCGTCCGCTGTAATAGCCGAGGCCGAGGGTCAGCAGCAGCCGCAGGACGCCGGCATCCACCACGAACCCGATCGCGCCCACGGTCCCGAAGCGGAGGAACTGCCAGGGAAGACGGAGCCGTGGCATCGTCAGAATTTCAGCCGCAGCCAGTCTTCGATGATGCGCCAGGAGATCGAATCGCGGCGCGGCAATTTGAAGGTGTGATCCTCCGGCGAGTTCAACAGCTCGGCGCGGGTCATCCAGCGCGCGGATTCGAGCTCGTCGGTGTCGACGGTGAAGTTCTCGTCCGTCGACTCCGCGGTGAAACCCAGCATCAGCGACGAGGGGAACGGCCAGGGCTGCGAGCCGAAATACTTGATGCGGGTGAGCTTCAGGCGCACCTCCTCATAGACCTCGCGCGCCACCGCATCCTCCAGGCTCTCGCCCGGCTCGACGAAGCCCGCCAGGATCGAATGCATGCCCTGGGCCCAGACCGCCTGCCGCGCCATCAGGATCTTGTCGCCGTGGGTCACGCGCATGATCACCGCGGGATCGGTGCGCGGGAACTGCACCGCGCCGCAATCGGGATTGGTGCATTGCCGCTGATGTCCCGCCGCTTTCGATTCCGTCGGCGCGCCGCAGGTGCCGCAGTAACGATGGCGCTCATGCCAGTAGGCGAGGCCGCGGGCATAGGCGAGCAGCGCGCCCTCACGCTGCGGCATCAGCGCGCCGATGGCGCGGAGGTCGACCGGCTGGCCGATCTCGGCGAGGCTGGGCTCGTCGAGATGGGAGAGGTCGACGAAGAAATGCGCGGTCTCGTCCTCGAAGCCGAGCAGGGCCACGGTCGAGGCCGCCGTCAGCAGGGCCTGGCGCCGCTCCGGATCGAGGTTGAGGGCGCGCGGCGCCGCGGGGTCGGCAACGAAGTTGCGCATCCGCCACATCGGGTAGAATTTCGAGCCCGGATCGGCCAGGCGGGCGCGGATCCAGGCCAAATCCTCCCGCCGCTCGACCGCGCGGTTGAACTCGCCGGTGGCGTAGAAATTGACGCGTCTAGCCATTACATTGGGGCATGGAAATGAGGGGCTCGGAGTGGACAGGCTGCGAAGCGCCATCATGCTGACCGAATCGACCCTGCGGCAAGCCTCAACTTCGCGGTTCCGCGCGATTGCGGCCACGTGCGCGATGCTGGTCGCCGCAATGCTGGCATCTCTTCTCGGAATGGGCACGGCCAGAGCCGGGGATCCTCCGCCCGGCAGCCCGCCGCCCGGAATCTTCATCTACACGATATCACGTGATGGTGAACCGATCGGCCAGCAGCGCCTGGAATTCGTCGTCGACGGCAACAAGCTCAGGGTGATCAGCCATACCGATCTCGACGTGCGGTTCATGGGCATGAACCTCTATGGCTTCAACCAGCAGGTCGAGGAGGTGCGTGCCGACGGCAGAATCGTGTCGCTCACCTCCGAGGCGGATGACGACGGCACCGACAAGAAGGTCGACCTCGCCCTGCAGAGCGGCCGGCTGAAGGGCGAATTCAACGGCAAGGCCATCAAGCACGACATCGATCCCAGCCTCACCACCAGCCTGTTCTGGCAGCAACCGCCGACCGGCGCCGTGACGGTGCTCGATTGCCTCCGCGGCAAGGCGCGGGACGTGACCGTCAGCGACCTCGGCGCGGCGACCCTCGATCTGCCGGTCGGCCGGGTCCAGGCGCATCACCTGCGCGTTGCCGGGGATATTGCGCGCGAGCTCTGGTACGACGCCAAGGGGATCCTGGTGGCGGGCCAGGTGACCGCGAAGGACGGCTCGACCGTGCGCCAGGAATTGCAGCAACGACCCTGACGACCCGCAGATGAGCAGGACCAGGATACTCAAGGCAACGGTGGCGGCGCTGCAGATGACCGCGACGGCGGCCGCAGCCGATGGCATCGGCGCCGACACCATCGCATCGGCGGATGTCGCCGGCTGGCCGGGGCGCGTTGGCCATTATGCATTCGAGGTGACGCGCGACGGCAAGCCGATCGGCACGCAGTCGATCGACGTGAAGCAGGACGGCGACGCTTTGACCGTGGTGACGGAAAGCAAGATCGCCGTCACCCTGGTCGGGGTCGTCGTCTATCGCATGCATCAGGTGATCACGGAAACCTATCAGGGCCGGCGCCTGGTGGCGCTCCATGCCGAGACCCAGGATCCCGACGGTCTCCGGGTCGCCGACGTGAAGCGCGATGCCGGCGATCACTGGAGCGGCACTCTCGGGAAGCAGCCGCGCGCGTTCGACTGCGACTGCATGGCCAGCACCATGTGGCAGGCGGCGACGATCGGAACCCGCACGATCATCGAGGCGTCGCAGGCGCGCTTGCGGAAGATCACCGTGCGCGACCGCGGCACCGACACGCTCAATCTGCCGGAGGGCCCGGTCACGGTGCATCATTATGCGGTCAAGGGCGAGATCGAGCGCGACGTCTGGTTTGACGGCAACGGCAACCTGGTCTCCGCCCAGCAGACCGGGCGCGACGGCTCGCTCATCATCCAAAACCTGCTCAGCGATCCATCGGGCTCCCGCGAGCCCAAGCCCGAAACGAAGTCTGAGGCCGCCCAACCCTGAGGGCATTCCGGGCCGATGGCTGCGGCGAATCGAAGGGTTGCAACCGGCTTTGGGATCGCCGATATAGTGCCCCCGGGAGGTTGGCGATGGACGGGCGTCTCGCCAACCCGGTCAGGTCCGGAAGGAAGCAGCCGTAACGAGTTTCCGCTCGGGTCGTTGTCCAGCCTCCCACCTTCCCTGTGAAATCCTAATCCGCTGAATCCGCAGCACTATCCGCGACCGTCGGAAAGCTTGCGGTCGCACTGGCGTTGCGTCGCGGATTTCGCTACCAAATCAGCATGAGCCCACCGGGTGAATCCACCAGCACCGAGTCCGCCAGCACCGCATCCGCGCCCTACCGGGTGCTGGCGCGCAAGTACCGGCCGAGCGATTTCGCCGGGCTGATCGGCCAGGAGGCGATGGTCCGCACCCTGACCAACGCCATCGCCCAGGGGCGGCTCGCGCATGCCTTCATGCTGACCGGCGTGCGCGGCGTGGGGAAGACCACGACGGCGCGGATCCTCGCCCGCGCCTTCAACTGCATCGGCCCGGACGGCAAGGGCGGCCCGACCGCCTCGCCCTGCGGCCAGTGCGAGCATTGCCGCGCCATCGCCGATGACCGTCATGTCGACGTCATCGAGATGGACGCCGCCTCGCGCACCGGCGTCAACGACATTCGCGAGCTGATCGAGGGCGTGCGCTATCGGCCGACCACCGCCCGCTTCAAGATCTACATCATCGACGAGGTGCACATGCTCTCGTCGAGCGCCTTCAACGCGCTTCTGAAGACGCTGGAGGAGCCGCCGGAGCACGTGAAGTTCATCTTCGCCACGACCGAGATCCGCAAGGTGCCGGTGACCGTGCTCTCGCGCTGCCAGCGCTTCGATCTCCGGCGCATCGAGGCCGACCGCCTGGCGCAGCATCTCGGCGCGGTCGCGGCTTCGGAGGGCGCCAAGCTCGCACCCAACGCGCTCGCCCTCATCGCCCGTGCGGCGGACGGCTCCGCGCGCGACGGCCTCTCGCTGCTCGACCAGGCGATCACTCTCATCGATCGCGCCGCCAACCCTTCATCCGGTGGCCAGACGGAGGTGACGGAGGAACAGGTGCGCGCGATGCTCGGCATCGCCGACCGCACCCAGCTCTTCGAGCTCTATGATGCCGTCATGGCGGGCCGCGCCGCCGAGGCGCTGGAGCAGCTTCGCCGCATGTATGAGGCGGGCGCCGATCCCATCGTCGTGCTGCAGGACCTGCTCGACCTCACCCATTGGCTCACCCGCTGCAAGCTGACGCCGGACGTGTTGCAGCAGCCCGCGGTCCCGGAGGCCGAGCGCAAGCGCGGCGGGGCGCTGGCGAAGGAGTTGAGCCTGCCGGTGCTCTCCCGCGCCTGGCAGATGCTGCTGAAGGGCCTCGGCGAGGCGCAGTACGCGCCCCAGCCTTTGGCCGCCGTCGAGATGGCGCTCATCCGCCTGATGCATGTCGCCAGCCTGCCGACGCCGGGCGACCTCGTGCGCCAGCTTGCCAATGGCGGTGCGACGACCGCGCCGGCAGCGCCTGCGAGTGCGCCGACGCCGCCGCGCGGCGGCGGTGCCGGCAGCTACAGCGGCGGCGGCAGCGCGGTCTCCTCCCAGGCGCTCGCCCGGGAACCGGCGCCATCGCTGCCGCCGGTGCAGGCGGCACTCCCGCAGCCGCGGATCGAGAGCTTCGCGGCGGCGGTGGAGCTCTTCAAGGAGAAGAAGGAGGGCATCCTCCTCACCCATCTCGTCAACGACGTGCATCTCGTCCATTTCGAGCCGGGCCGGATCGAGCTCCGGCCGACGCCGCGGGCGCCGGCCAACCTGCCGAACCGGGTCGCCGCCTGCTTGAACGAGTGGACCGGCGCGCGCTGGCTGGTCAGCGTCTCCGGCGATCTCGGCGCGCCGACCTTGAAGCAGCAGGCGCAAGCCGCCGAGGCCGAGATGCGCCGCCGCGCCGCCGAGCATCCGCTGGTGCGGGCGGTGCTGGATGCGTTCCCCGGCGCAACCATCGACGCGGTCCGCGATCTCACCACGCCGGAACCGAAGGCCGATGGCGAGTCTTCGGAGGAGGCGGAGTTGACCATCCCAGAGGAAGATCGATGAAGAATCTCGGCCAGATGATGAAGCAGGCGCAGCAGATGCAGGCCAAGATGGCCGAGCTGCAGGCGGCGCTCGACCAGGCCGAGGTCACCGGCCAGTCGGGCGGCGGCATGGTCGCCATCACCACCAGCGCCAAGGGCGAGCCCCGCAAGGTGAAGATCGACCCCAGCCTCGCCAATCCCGCCGAGGTCGAGGTGCTGGAGGACCTGATCGTCGCCGCCTTGCGCGATGCGCGGCAGAAGGGCGACGCCCTGGTCTCCGAGGAGATGAGCAAGCTGACCGGCGGCCTGCAGCTGCCGCCGGGATTCAAGCTGCCGTTCTGATGAAGACACTCGTTGCTGAAGTCAAACTCGGTCGTCATGCCCGGCGAAGGCCGGGCATCCACGAGCTTCTTTCTAGCCGCTCAAAACTCGTGGATGCCCGGGCCAAGCCCGGGCATGACGACCGAGAAGGATGGACCAGCGAGTCTATGCGCCACGCTCATGCCCCTTTCTGAAATCGACCGCCTCATCCAGCTCCTCTCGAAGCTCCCCGGCCTCGGGCCGCGCTCGGGGCGGCGGGCGGCCTTGGCCTTGATGAAGCGCCGCGATGCGCTGCTGCTGCCGCTGATCGATGCGCTGGAGCGGGTCGCCGACACGGTCAGGGCCTGCTCGGTCTGCGGCAATCTAGACGACGCCGATCCTTGTGCGATCTGCCGCGATCCCAGGCGCGATCCCGCCTCGGTCTGCGTCGTCGCCGATGTCGCCGATCTCTGGGCCTTGGAGCGCGCGCAAGCGTTCAAGGGTCGCTACCACGTGCTGGGCGGCGTGCTCTCCGCCCTCGACGGCGTCGGGCCGGAGCAGCTCAACTTGGGATCGCTGCTGCGCCGGGTCGAATCCGGCGAGGCGAAAGAGGTGATCCTGGCGCTCGGTGCCACGGTCGACGGGCAGACCACGGCGCATTACCTCGCCGACCGCCTGCATCCCTTCGAGGTCGCGGTCTCGCGCCTCGCCCATGGCGTGCCGGTCGGCGGTGAGCTCGACTATCTCGACGACGGCACGCTGATCCAGGCGCTGAAGGCGCGGCAGAAGGTCTAGTCATGAACGAGGCGAGCAAGATTGCCGATTCCGTCGCGCTGGCACCGCTCTCCCGCGACCACGATTACATCCGCCGGAATCCGGCGCCGGCCTATTGGGCGCTGTCGCCCTTCCTGATCCACCAGCACACCGACGCCTCCTGCTCGCTGGCGACCGCCACCATGCTGCTGAACGGCATGCGTGCGATCGAGGGGCAGGGGCGGATCGGCGAGTTCGTCAGCGAGCGCAACCTGCTGGAGCGCATGGCCGATGACCAATGGGCGCGCGAGATCACGCCGCCCGAGGGCAACGGCCTCTCGCTGGTCGAACTCCAGGAGAAGATGACCGGCGCCCTGGCGCTCTACGGCCTCGCCGGCTGGCGCGCTGAGCATCGCATCGTGAACGCCGCCGATGCCGGGACCGCCGCCGCGTTCCGCGCCGAGCTGACCGCGATGGAGCGCGACGGCGACCGGCTGATGGCGGGGAACTATCATCTCGCCACCACCTATGGCGACGACTGGGATGTCGGGCATTTCTCTCCCTTCGGCGCCTATGATTCCGCCAAGGACCGCGTGCTGCTGCTCGACGTCTGGAAGGCGGATTACGAGCCCTGCTGGGTCGATCTCGGCCGGCTGCTCAACGGCATGACGCCGGTCTCGCCGGTCAGCGGCACGCCGCGGGGCTTTCTCGTTCTGAAGCGCGGCTGATGCGATGCCGCCGCCGCGCCGGATCCTGGTCCT
>DATKNM010000058.1:0-3246 GCA_035541335.1 Binatia bacterium | reverse complement strand
ACCGGCACGGCGGGCGGGGGTGGGGCCTGGTCGGCCTTGGTCGACTTCGCCTCTGCGGTCGAGCCAATGAATGTTGAAAGAACAATAAGATAGAGGGCGGCTATGAGCTTGCGATGACGCACGAATCCTCCCGGTGCAGCGGCGGTTGAGGCCTAATCCCCCGACCTTAACGTGTCAAATCGGGCGCCGGTTGCCGTCCCCTGGACAGGGTCCAGCCCGGCGCGGTATATTTTGAATGAACATTCAAATATTGAATTGATATTCAAAGTATCGGAGCGAGGCAGGGCATGGCGGAGACCTACGACGCGATCGTGATCGGTGGGGGCCACAACGGCCTCACGACCGCGGCCTATCTCGCCATGGGCGGCGAGAAGGGCGGCAAGAACAAGCTCAAGGTCCTGGTGCTCGAGCGCTACAAGAAGGTCGGCGGCGCGGCGATGTCCGAGGAGATCTATCCCGGCTTCACCTATTCGACCTGCTCCTATGTCTGCAGCCTGCTCCGGCCCGAGATTTTCCGCTTCCTCGACCTGCCGCGCCACGGCCTGCAGGTCATTCCCTACGAGATCAACTCCTCGCCCAATCCGGAGGGCGAGGGGATCATCACCTACAAGGACCACGACCGTACGCGGGAGAGCCTGCGCCGGCATTCGATCAAGGATGCCGAGGCCTACGACCACTACGCCGCCGAGATCAGCCGGCAGTGCCGCTTCATCAAGCCCTTGTTGCTGACCACGCCGCCCGATCCGACGCGGCTCAATCCCTTCGCCCAGAACCGGATCAATCCCTGGGGCAAGCGCGAGGACCTGGACGGCCTGCTGAAGATCGCCGCCGAGTTCGGGCGCATGGGCGAGAAGGAGATGTACGAGATCATCCGCTTCTGGACGATGTCGATCGGTGACTTCCTCGACGAGTACTTCGAGCATCCGCGCTGGAAGGGCTTCTCGGCCGCCTCCTCGATCATCGGCACCGCCCTCGGGCCCTATTCGCCGGGCACCGCCTATGTGCTGCTGCACCACTACATGGGCGAGGTCGACGGCCAGATCGGCGCCTGGGGCTTCGCCCGCGGCGGCATGGGCTCGGTCTCGAAAGCCATTGCATCCGCCGCGACCGAGGCCGGCGCCGAGATCCGCACCAATGCCGAGGTGGCGAAGGTCATCGTCAAGGGCGGCCGCGCGGTCGGCGTCGCGCTCAGCAGCGGCGAGGAGATCTACGCGAAGACCGTGGTCTCCAATCTCGACCCGAAGCGCACCTATCTGAAGCTGATCGAGAAGTCGGACCTCGACGCCATCGATCCCGACATCCACTCTTACGCCAAGAACTTCAAGATCCGTGGCTCCTCCGGCAAGCTCAACATCGCCCTCGACGGCCTGCCGCGCTTCGCCGGCTGCCCGAAGGAGAGCGCCTGGGGCACCGTCGATATCGGCGGCGACTTCGACTACATCGAGCACGCTTTCGACGATTACAAATACGGCTCCTGGTCGAAGCGGCCGTTCCTCGACATCGTGATCCCGACCACGGTCGATCCCACCATGGCGCCTCCCGGCAAGCACTTCATGTCGGTCTTCGTGCAATACGTGCCCTACAGGCTCGCCGAGAGCGAATGGACGCCGCAGATGAAGGCGGCCTTCGAGAAGGACGTGATCGACACCATCGAGGAGAACGCGCCCGGCTTCCGCAAGCTCATCCTGCATTGCCAGACCCGCACGCCCTGGGACATCGAGAACGAGGTCGGCTTGACGGAAGGCAACATCTTCCAGGGCGAGCTCACCCTCGACCAGCTTCTCTTCAACCGCCCGTTCCCCGGCCTCGGCCAGTATCGCGGTCCGTTCGACGGCTTCTACATGTGCGGCTCCGGCACCCATCCCGGCGGCGGCGTCATGGGCGCCCCCGGCGCCAATGCGGCGCGCGAGATGCTGAAGGACTTCAAGCACGGGGTGGTGAAATGAGCGGCAAGGCTTACGACGTCGCCATCATCGGCGCCGGGCATAACGGCTTGGTCGCGGCGACCTATCTCGCCAGGGCCGGGCAGAAGGTGATCGTGCTGGAGGCGGCCGAGCGCGTCGGCGGCGCGGCCGTGACCCGGGAATTCGCGCCGGGCTTCAAGGCTTCCGGCGTCGCCCACATCCTGCACGCGCTGCACCCGAGGATCGTCGGCGATCTCGGCCTCAAGCTCGCGACCCAGGGGATCGGCACCGCGATCCTGATGCCGGAAGGGAAGAGCGTCGAGATCGGCAGCGATGCGGCGGCAACGGTCGCCTCCATCGCCCAGGTCTCCAAGGCCGATGCCGAGGCCTGGCCGCGGGTGATGGCGCGCCTCACCAAGCTCGCCAGCGCGCTCGGGAGCTTCCTCACCCGTACGCCGCCCAGCCCGGCGATCGGCGCCAACGACTTCCAGACCAAGCTGGCGCTCGCCATGTTCGCGCTGCAGCTCCGCATGCTCGGCAAGAAGGACATGCTGGAGCTGACCCGCATCCTCACCATGAACGTCGCCGACCTCGCCAACGACTTCTTCGAAAGCGATGCGATCAAGGGTCTCCTCAGCCTCGATGCCACGCTCGGCGTCTATCTCGGGCCGCGTTCGCCGAACACGGTCTTCAACCTGCTCTATCGGCTGTCGTCCTACGGCAAGCACGGCATGGGCGGGCTCTTCCTGCCGAAGGGCGGCATGGGCGCCGTCGCCGCCGCGCTCGAACAGGCGGCGCGCAAGGCCGGGGTCGAGATCCGCACCGGCGCGCCGGTCGATCACATCCTGATCGAGCGCGAGACCGCGACCGGCGTGGTGCTGAAGGGCGGGGAGGAGGTGCGGGCGCCGATCGTCGCCTCCAGCGCCGATCCCCAGACGACGCTCCTGAAGCTGGTCGAGCCCGGCAATCTCGACACCGAGTTCATGAAGAGGATCCGCCATCTCCGCATGAACGGCTGCGTCGCCAAGGTGCATCTCGCGCTCGATGGCCTGCCGGATGCCTGGAAGAAGCGGACCGGCCGCATGGTGCTGGCGCCGAAGATCGACTATGTCGAGCGCGCCTTCGATTGCGCGAAATACGGCCGCGTCTCCGACAAGCCGGCCTTGGAGATCGTGCTCCCGAGCCTCGCCGATCCGAGCCTGGCGCCCGCCGGCAAGCACGTCGCCTCGATCCTCTACCAGTATGCACCCTACAAGCTGCGCGCGACGCCGCCGGACGAGGCGCGCGCCCAGGTCCTGGAGCGCACCCTGGCGGCGCTCGACGTGCTGGCGCCGGGCCTGCG
>DATKNM010000057.1:0-18370 GCA_035541335.1 Binatia bacterium | reverse complement strand
GCCCTCCTCCACGGCGATTCCCTCGGCATCGAACAGGCAAAGCGCGCCCGCCGGCAAGGTGATGGCGACCAGGTCGCCTTCCTTGATCTCGGTCGAGGCGTCGACCCGGGCGTTGACCGACGTTCCGCCGCCGAGCTGTGCCACTATGAATGAATCGGCGCCGACCCGTTCCACAAGTTCCACCGTGCCGGTCAGCCCATGAGACGTGTCGGCGCCGGCGATCTGCACCTTCTCGGGCCGGATGCCGAGGGTCGCCGGACCGTCGGCCAGCTTCGTGCCCATGCCGTTCAGCGGCAGCTCGAACGGACCGACGAACTTGCGGCCGTTGCCGCCGGATTCGATGCGGCCCTTGAACAGATTCATCGTCGGGCTGCCGACGAAGGTCGCGACGAAGGTATTGGCCGGTCGCGAATAGACCTCGGCCGGCGTGCCGACCTGCTGGATGACGCCCTTGTGCATCAGCACGATCCGGTTCGCCATGGTCATGGCTTCGACTTGGTCGTGGGTGACGTAGATCGTGGTGCGCCCGACCCTCTTGTGCAGCCGCACCAGCTCGGTGCGCATCTCCACTCGGAGCAGCGCGTCCAAATTGGACAAGGGCTCGTCCATCAGGAAGGCCAGGGGCTGGCGCACGACGGCGCGCCCCAACGCCACGCGCTGGCGCTGGCCGCCCGAAAGCTCGTCGGGGAAGCGGTCGAGCTGGGCGCCGAGTTGCAGGAAGCTCGCGGCATCCTCGACCTTGCCGCGGACCGCATCCTTGGCGAGGCCGCTCATCTTCAGCGGAAAGCCGATATTCTCCCGCACCGTCATATGCGGATAGAGCGCGTAGTTCTGAAACACCATCGCGACGTCGCGATCGCTGGGCTTGAGATAGTTGGCAAGCCGGCCGCCGACATAGATCTCGCCCTCGCTCAGCTCCTCGAGCCCGGCGATCAGCTTCAGCAAGGTGCTCTTGCCGCAACCGGATGGCCCGAGCAGCGCCATGAATTCGCCCTCGGCAATGCTGAGGTTGATGCCGGAGAGCACGGAGACGGCGCCATAATGCTTGCCGACGTCGATGAGTTCGATCGCGGGTATCGCGCTCATTGCTTCAGCGCTCCCGCCAGCGACCGCGCCAGGAACTGGCGCTGCAGCACGAAGAAGAACACGCCAACCGGGATCAGCGACATCACCGCCGAGGCCGACCACAGCCCGTAGTTGGCACCGCCATGGGCGCGCAAGGCGGCAACGCCGACCGTCAGCACCTGGAGGTCGTCGCTGGTGGTGGCGATCAGCGGCCAGATGAAGCTCATGAACTGGTCGGTGAAGATGATGACCGCCAGCACCACCAGGCCCGGCTTGATCAGCGGCAGCACGATCCGCCAGTAGATGCCGAACTCCGAGAGGCCGTCGAGCCGCGCGGCGTTATCGAGATCCTTGGGCAGTCCGAGGATGAACTGGCGCATGAGGATGGCACCCAATGGATTGGCGAGCGGCGGGAGGATCAGCGCCGCATAGGTGTCGATCAAGCCGATGCTGGACATGAGCGACCAGAGCGGCACGATCAGCGCGCCGATCGGCACCATCAGCAGGATCAGCATGGCCATGAACACAACCTTCTTGCCGGTCATGTCGACCTTGGCCAAGGCATAGCCGGCCATCGAATCGAGGAAGATCTTCAGCGTGGTGACCGACCCCGCCACGAACAGGGTGTTGAACATCCAGCGCAGGAAGCCGGTGTGGAACAGGAGCTTCTCATAGTTGCCGAGATAAGGCGGGAACGGCAGCAGCTTCGGCGGATAGCTGAAGATCTCGGTCGCGTTCTTCAGCGAGGCCAGGAAGACATAATAGAACGGCGCGACGAGCACGAATGTGATCGCAGCCAGCGCGAGATGCCGCAGCAGCTCGTTGCGACGGCGCCGAGCACGGCGGGCCCGGGCATGATCCGCGGCGATGGCGGGTGGCAGCCGAGCTGCGGTTTCGACCGCCATCAGTCGATCCCCCGGCGGTCGCGCAGCAGGCGCATCTGCACCAGGGTCAGCGCCAGGATGACGACGATCAGCACCAGCGAGATCGCCGAGGCGAACCCGACCTTGTTGTTGGACTGGAAGACGAACAGCCAGACCCGATAGATCACCGTGGTCGTCGCCGTGCCGGGACCGCCGTTGGTCAGCACCAGGGCGGTATCGAAGACCTGCAGCCCCCAGATGGTCGAGACGATGACGGCGAAGAAGATGATGCGTCGCAGCAGCGGCAAGGTCAGATAGCGGAACCGCGCCCAGACCGAGGCACCGTCGAGCTCGGCCGCCTGATAGAGCTCGGTCGGCAGGCCGATAATGGCGGCGACGAAGAACATGGCCCAGTAGCCGACATTGCGCCACACATCGAGCACCGCCAGCAGGCCCAGCGCGTTGTCGGCGCTGAGCCAGGTGATCGGGTCGAGACCGAAGGCCTTGCGCAGGTTGTTGAACAGGCCGAAATCGATATTGGTGAGGAAGAGCCAGATCAGCGCCGCCACCACGCCCGGCACCAGGACCGGGAAGTAGACCAGGAACCGATAGATCGAGCCGCCATGCTCGATCCGCGCCAGGACCAATGCCACGGCGAGCGCGCCGACCAGGATCAGCGGCACCGAGATCACGGCGAAGATCAGCGTGTTGGCGATCGCGGAGCCGGCACCGACCGTGTCGGGCAGCTGCGCAAAATTGTCGAAGCCGACGAAATGCGTGCCGCCCACGATGTTCCCGGTCTGCAGGCTCCACCAGACGGTGCCGCAGACCGGAATCACCAGGAACAGCAGGAAGCAGAGGAACATCGGGCCGAGGAACATCCAGCCGGTCAGCTCACGCTTCAGCCGTGCCTTTCGGGCCAAGCGCCGATGCTCGGCGGGGCTCAGCCGAAGCCGTCCCGCCGTGCCGGCCATCGCCGTTACGCCACTCTCAACCATGCCCGGTCAGGCCGGATGCATCAGAGCCCGACCGAGTGCTTGACGATCTTCTCGACATTGGCAACCGCATCCGCCGCCGATTCCTTGCCGGCGTAGCAGTTCTGGATCTCGGCCTCGGCCTGGTTCTCGACATCCGCCCATTGCGCGAAGTTCTCGAGCCCGACCGCGTGCTTCTCATAGACCGGCAGCGCCTCGGCGAGCTGCGGCGCGGCGTTCTTGCCGTAGCCCTTCTCCGCCGCGTCGGTACGCGCCGGATAGGTGCCGGAATTGTCGGCCCAGTAGGCGTCGTTCTCGCCGGTGGTCCAGAACTTGGTGACTTCCCACATCAAGTCCTGATCGCCCGACTTCGCGTTCACCATGTAATAGGTAACGTCGTTGAAGTTGACCTGGCTGACCGGTCCCGGCGGATGCGGCAGCAGCTTCCACTTGAACGGCACCGGATTGGGCAAGGCCGTGGTCGCCGCGAGGTCGATGGTGAGCGTTCCGAGCTTACCGGCGGCAAAGGCCGCGGGCGCCGCATCGTAGCTGTAGGTGCCGAGCGGCGGCGCGATGCCGTCCTTGAAGAGCTGCGCCATGCGCTCGGTCGCCGCGATCACGTTCGGCAGGTTGACGTTCGGCGCCTTCTTGTCGTCGGTCAGGTAGGAGCCGCCGGCGCCGCGCAGCACCTGATACCACTCGCCGTAGCCGCCGATCTGGATGCCAAAGCCGGCGCCATAGCTCGAGCCCTTCTTGGTCATCTTGGCGCAGCAATCGTGGAAGGTCTCCCACTTGTCGACGAAGGTCTCGTCGAAGCCCGCGGCATTGACCATGTCCATGTTGACGAACAGCGCATCCTCGACATGCCAGGAGATCGGCAGGCCGAGGATCTTCGGCCCGTAGGATTGCGTGCGATCCCAATAGAGATATTTCGCCTTCTCCGCCGCGAAGCTCGCATCATTGACCCGCGCGGTCAGGTCGGCGAAGCCGTTGCCGGATTCATAGTCGGGATATGAGCTCTCGGTCGTCATGTAGATGTCGTGCGCGCCCTGCGCGACGGAGGTGTTGATCTCCTGCGCCGCCGTGTCCCACTGATAGAGGCGGAAGTCGAACTCGACGCCGGGATGCAATGCGTTGAATCCCTCGGCGATATGCTTGTGGTGATCAACCTCGCCATCCGACCATGGACCGACCAGGAAGCGCACCTTGCCTTTGAGATCAGCGGCTTCCGCCGGCGCGATCTCGCGCGCCAATCCGGCGATCACCGGCGCCGAGACCCCCGCCGCCAGCAACCGCATGACGAATGTCCGCCGCGAGACCTTGCCGGCCCGATAGGCGTCGGCGAGCGCGCGGGTTTCACGATCCAGATTCCTGCTCATGCTTGGCTCCCATCCGTTCCAGTCGCGTTTGATTGATTGTTATCGCGACACCCTGTAGCACTATGTACCACTGTGCAGTACAATGTGAAAGGTTACGCCCGAGACAGGCATACGTCAACGTGGGAGCGGTTACTTGGCCACAAAGGGCACGGATTTCCGTCGGGTGTTGCATCGACGACGAAATTGTACTGACATAGATACAAAGACGGATTGGCAATGAACGAATGGTATGGCGACTGGCAGCAGCGGCGGGGCGATGTCTCGGCCTCGCTCGCCGACACCTTGGAGCAGGCGATCCGCAGCGGACGCCTGCCGGCGGGTTCGCGGCTGCCGACCCATCGCGATCTCTCCAAGCAGCTCGGGGTCGCAGTCAGCACGGTGACCCGCGCTTACGCCGAGGCCACCAGACGCGGGCTGGTGGACGCGACGGTCGGGCGCGGCACCTTTGTGCTGAAGCAGGGCAACACGGCCGACGGCGCCGCGCCGCGCGACGAGTTGAAGCCGCTCGACCGGCTCTACCTGCCGCTGATGCAGCGCGAAGACGCAATCAATCTCAGCCTGAACGAGCCGCTGACCGCCGGCACGGATGAGCGGCTGCGCAAGGCGATCGCGGCGCTGACGGCGAAGGACAACCTCAACGCCCTCGCCCACTACCAGCCGGCCCAGGGACAGATCGCGCATCGCCAGGCGGGCGCTGCCTGGCTCAAGGAGCTCGGCGTCGAAGCATCGGCCGAGGATGTCTATACGGTCTCCGGCGGCCAGACCGCCTTGATGACGATCTTTCTCGGCCTGGCCCGGTCCGGCGATACCGTGCTGACCGAGGAACTGACCTGGCCCGGCGCGCTCTCGGTCGGGCGCCTGACCGGGATCCGGCTGAAGCCCGTGGCGATCGACGACGAGGGGATGGTGCCGGCGGCGTTCGAACAGGCCTGCATTTCCTGGCGGCCGCGCTTCGTCTACACCATGCCGACCCTGCACAATCCGACGACGGCGACCGCCAGCTTGAAGCGCCGCCAAGAGATCGCGCGGATCGCTCGCGCGCATAACGTGCTGATCGTCGAAGACGATGCCTACGGCTTCCTGATCGAGCCCAGGGCCACGCCCTATTTCGAACTGGCCCGCGACATCACCGTCTATCTCACCAGCCTATCGAAATCGATCGCACCGGCTCTGCGCGTCGGCTTCATGGCGGTGCCGCCGCGACTACACAAAGCGATGCGCGCCGCCATGCGCGCGACCACCACGATGGTCTCGCCGATCCTGCTGGAGCTCACCACCCACATGATCAACAGCGGCGCCGGTCGGGAGGCGATCAAGGTGCAGCGCAATGCCGCCGCCAAGCGGCAGACCCTGGCCGCCTCCATTCTCGGGCCGGAGGGATCCGCGGCGACCTCGATGCACTATTGGCTGCGGCTCCCTTCGGACATCCGCAATTCAGTCTTCGTCGCCGACGCCCTCAGCAACGGCGTCGCGGTGACTCCGGGCGACGCCTTCGTGGTCGCGCCCGGCCATGATCCCGGCGGTGTACGCATCTGCCTCTGCGCAGAGCCCGATCCGGGCCGGGTCGAAGCGGCATTGCGGACACTCGCGCGACTGATCCAGACCGACCACGCCGCGGCGCTCGCGATCGTCTAGATCGAGATCGTACCCTCCATGTAGGGCACGCATTGGCCGGCGAGCTGGATGTCGCCGTCGTGGAGCGTGCAATACAGCTCGCCGCCGCGGGGCGAAAGCTGCACGGCCTGCATTCTCTGCTTGCCGACACGCTCGGACCAGAACGGCGCCAGCGCAAGATGCGCCGAACCGCAGACCGGGTCCTCGGGCAGCCCCTCCTTCGGCGCGAAGGCGCGGGAGACGAAGTCGCAATTCTCGCCACGCGCAGTTATGACCACGCCGTCGCGGTCGAGCCGCATCAGCGCCTCCATATCCGGCGCCACCGCCGTGACCGCAGCTTCATCATGCAATAGCGCGAAATACTGTGCCTCGTTAGCACGCATCTCCGCGATCGACGCACCGAGCGCCTCTTCCAAGCCCGCAGGGATCCGACAAGCTTCCGAGGGCGCGGCAGGCAAGGTGATCGCGACCTTGTCGCCGTCGGAAGCGGAGACCAGCAATCGGCCCGCACGGCGGTGCAAAACGAGCGACGTCGTGCCGGGACGCAGTATCCGCAGCAACACATGGGCCGCCGCCAGAGAGGCGTGTCCGACCGACGGCAGCTCGCCGATCGGCAGGAAATAGCGGATCTCGAACCCATCGCCACGGTCGCAGAGGAAGGCAGTGGTAGAGATGTTGTGCTCGCGCGCGATGGCCGCAAGGGTTTCGTCCGCGAGCCATTCCTCGAGCAGAATGATGACTGCCGGATTGCCGCCGAACACCTTTCCCGTGAAGGCGTCGACCTGATACACGGGCGCTTTCATGCGGATTCACCTGCTCATCGAGTGCATGCAGCACAATAGCGATTCCTGCAGGCATCTCCAATATCGCCATCGACCCTGACGACGCACTGGGAATGTATGGGCAGCGTCACGATTTTCGGAGGCAATGTCGGCTACGCGCCAAATGCGGGCGTGGTGCCCCGACAGCAGGAGTTCCGCTGCGCTCGCCGGCTTGAAGTCCGGTGCCGCTTCAAGGCTCACGCAGCAGCTTGGTGAATCTCGCCCAAGCCGCCTGAGGCCAATCTCCGTCCATGATCATTCTCATCACGGATTCGTCCTGGCCGGCACCTTCGGCTTGATCCAAGACGCCGGCGATGTACCCGGTCACCCCGTGAATGAACTCATTCTATCGCGCAAGACGCGCCCATCGGCGCGGTCCGAGTCAACTTGATACCCATCTTCCCGTGCGCTGACCGCCGCTCAGTGGGCCACGGTCGCCAGGAATTTCGCCTTCTTCGCCGCGGGCAGCGTGGTGAAACGATCGACCAAGTCTTCCAACTCATCCCCCGACCTGCGCTCCTCGTCCGAAGCTCGAACAATGCGCCGCGTGTCGGCCTCGCGCCCCGAGCGGCGGTCCGCGGCGATACTGAAACGATGAATTGCGTGCGGCGCGCGCGGTAGTTGGGTAGCGCAAGAGTTTTGCATTGGTTCGATCGCTCATCCGAGCTGGATCCCTGCAACACACCCACAGGTCCGGGATCACCTGCAATCGTTTCCACCGTTCGCGGCAGCGGCGCACATGTGCATGTGCAACCTGCCACCGGGCAACCGTCCGCGCTTGCATATGCGATGTGATGGTCCTTGCAGTTTCGTCGATTTTCGCTTTCCGCGACAGCGGGTCCATGCTTCAATCTGCATAAAGCATGGGCCGGCCTCACCAGGGGGTAATATGCAGCAACGATTCTCTGCCGCATTCTGGGTTGAACTCGCGCTTTCACTGCTCAGTGCCGCCCTGACTGCCCTGACCATAGCTTGGCCGGACTGGATGGAAGGCATCTTCGAAATCGACCCGGATGAAGGGTCCGGATCCAGCGAATGGGGCATCGCCCTTGCGTTCATCGTAGTCACCGTCCTGCTCTCCGTGTTGACGCGACGCACCTGGCGCAGGGATCGCCGGAGCGCAGGCTTCTCGCGCTGACAAAGATCGCGTCCGCAGGGAGGGCGCGCAAACAACCCGCCTGAGCGTCGCTCGGGATTGGCGTGATCGAACCGGCGGCTGCGAATGCCTGGACGCCGGATCAGGATTGCTGACTGCCCGATGCGGTTCAGCCGGGCCAAAGACATGGTGCCATGGACGGCAGTCGAGTGGCGCTGGTCGATAGGGGTAGGGAGAGCGGCGATGGCAGACGAAAAACCGGCCTCACCCAAGCGGCGCCCGCGCAAGGCGGCACCTGCCGCCGTCGCCGCCGCGACCAAAGATGTGCCGCTCAAGCTGCCGCCCGACACGCGCCGCATCCTGCCGACCCAGGACTGGGTCACCAAGGTCGATCGCGCCAACCTCGATGCGGTCGCCGCGACGCAGATTCTCTCCGCCTCGCATTTCTATGCCGGCCTGCTTCGGCTACGGCAGGATTTCGCCACCCAGGTCCTGCTTCCGCCGCTGCAGCATCAGCTGCCGCGCGAGATCTCCGGCACCGTGATCCTGCCCGACGGCACGCCGGGCACCCGGCTCGCGGTCAGCGTGCTGCCCTTCGTCGACGCCAACAATGCGGTCGTGCAGGTGACCTCGACCACGATCACCGACCCGCAGGGCCTCTTCACCCTGCGCAACCTGCCGATGGCCTCGGTCAAGGACGCCGCCACCGTCACCCTGCAGTTCCGCGGCTCCAATGGCAGCGAGGCCCGCGCCATCGCGGTGGCGCCGCTCGGCGCACTCGGGATCCTCGGCAACGTGCAGCTGAAGCTCGGGCTCGGGCCCTTGCCGCTGAGCATCGTTGCCTCGCTCCTGAACATCGTCGATGCGCTCGATGCGACGCCGCCCGACCCGCCGCGACCCGGCACGACCGAAAATCCGATCACCTTGAAGATGGGCGACGAGGATTGCCCGATCACCTTCAGCCACGATCTGCCCGAGGAACGCTACCGCTATTCGATCCTGGTGCGGCTTGTCGAACCGCGGACCAGCATCCTCACCGAGACCTTCCTGCTCCGGCGCGAAGGCGCCCAGGCCTTCCAGGTCGCGTCGTGGAACAAGTTCTGGGGCAACATCCCCGGCGTGCAGCATAGCTTCGCCGAGCGCGTTCCGGTGGATCAGCCGATCAGCGTCGACGGCTTCCGCGACAACATCGTGGGGTTTTCCGGCGGTGTCATCACCGCGGCGGAGACGGTGCCCATGGCGGGCACGCTCGGCCTCGGCTACATCGTACAATTGGCGCAGCAATGGCGGTCGGCCGGCCTCTCGCTCGGCGATCTCGTCTATTCGCTGCCCCTGGCGCCCGGCGAGCAGCAGCGGGTCGCCGTCTTCGAGCAGCGCCAGACCCTGAGCACGGCAGAGCTCGAGACCCTCGATTTCGACGAGCAGCAGCACCAGGACCAGACATCGGACGCCTCGACCCAGGCGGTGTTCAACTCCTCCTTCGCCGAGAGCGTTCGCGGATCGAGCTCGTTCCAGACCTCGGCGGAATCCTCGTCCTGGGGCGTCGCCGGCGGCATCGGCGGCTTCATCGCGCCGATCGCCTTCGGCATTGGCGCCGGCGGCGGCGGCGGCTCATCGAGCTCCAGCGGCTCGTCTTCGAACTCGCTGGACGGCACGCGCAACTACGTCTCCAACGCCGCCTCGCAAGCCCATAGCTCGGTTGAGCGCAATGCCTCGGCGCGGCGTCACGCCCAGCGCACCGGCATGCGCCTCGCGACCGCCTCCGACGTCGAGCAGGTGACGACCAAGATCATCACCAACAATAACCGAATTCATGCCTTGACTATGCAGTACTGGGAGGTGCTGCGGCATTTCGAGATTTCGACCGCGGTCGACGGCGTCACCCTGGTCTGCTTCGTGCCGCTCGAGGTCGTGCGCTTCCTGCCGCCGGGCGTCTCCTTCGATCTGACGGAGGCCGAGGTCGCGACGCGGCAGCAGATCCTCTATCGCTACGGCCCGTTGCACAAGCATGCGGACATCCTGAAGCGTTGGATCCCGTTCGATTTCCGCCAAGGCCTCACCATCCTCGAGGAGTTCGCGTCCAACCCGCGGGCCCAGCCGAGCTTCACCTCCGCGACCGAGGACATCGTCAATCTCTCGATCAAAGGTTCGTTCCTGCCCTTCGAGGACATCTACGTCCAGGTCCTGACCCGGCGGGGCTCGCGCCTGGGGCCGGTGCGGATGAGCGGCAGCATCCCGCCACTGCCCGACACGATCACCGACCCGACTCATGCCTTCAAGACCAAGACCGAGCTGGTCGCGGAACTGTTGCGGCGCCGCGCGCCGGACCAGGACATCACCCTGACCGCCAACATCACCCTACCGAGCTCCATCAATCCCGACGACGTGGTCGGCTTCGAACTCAGCCGCGGCTTCCGCACCCTGACCTATACGCTGGCGCCGCCCGCCACCGATCCGCTGCAGCAGCTGATCGCCGGCGGCAATATCGGCGGCATCGCACCCTTCTTCCCGGTCTTCGCCGACCGCATCGACGCGCAGCTGAACGGCGTCACCATGACGCCCGATCAACTGGAGAGTGAGCTCGGCGGTCCCTCGATCTGGGGCTTCTCGGCTGCCATCCCGGGCCCACCGCCGGAGACCTATGCCTCCAGCTTCATCGGCCGGGATTCCCGCTTCCCCATGCCGGCGGACGGCTACCCGGTCGCCGCCCAGGCGGTCAATCCGCTGCTGAAGTTCAACCAGCTGCTCCGCATCGAGCAGACCCTGCAGCATTGCGTCAGAAACACGATCACCTATTCCCGCGCGGTCTGGATGTCGCTGACGCCGGAAGAGCGCGCGATCATGCTGGAGGGCTTCACCATCGGCGTGCCCGCCGGTGGCCTCGCCGATCCCACGCAGCATGTGCCGCTGCTCAACTGCGTCGCCAACCAGGTGCTGGGCTTCTACGGCAACGCCATGATCATGCCGTTCAACATACCGGCGGAGATCGCGACCCAGCTCACCGTCGGCGACCAAGGTCAGGCGCAGCGCCCCTTCACCACCGCGGAGATCCAGAACGCCCTCACTCATTTCCACCGCACCGGGTTCTCGCCGCCGGTCTCGCACGTCGTGCTGCCGACCCGCGGCGTGCTCGGCGAGGCCGTGCTCGGCCAGTGCGCCTCGGCGGAGAAGATCGACCTCACCAGGTTCTGGAACTGGCAGGATTCGCCGATCCCCCAGGCGGCGGACATCGCCGGCGGCCTCCTCAACAAGGGCAGCTCGCTGATCGCTGCCACGGCGCCCAGCACGCTGGTCGGGATGCCCTCGCAGATCACCAACATCAACGCGCCGCCGGCCGATGCCAACGCCGCACTGCAACAGCTGATCGCCGGCCAGAACACCAAGGACCTGCCCGACATCACCGGACTGACACAACTCGCGACCTTGCAAGGGAAGACCTTGGACACGGCGGAGAAGGCACGCGCCGATGCCCTGGCGCGGGCGCAGACCCTCGCCTCGGATGGGCTCAAGGCGGCCGGGGACATCATGAAGGCCAAGTCCGATTCTTCGAAGGCCGCGGCCGCCGACAAGAAGAGCGCCGATGCCGACGCCCAGAAGGCCAAAACCACGCAGCTGCAGACCGGCGTCACAAACATGCGCGCCAACGCCGCCAACTACCTGGCGGTGGCCAATGCCAAGGGCAGCCAGGGCGATGCCAACGACTATGCCAACCAGATCATCTCGCAGGTGTTCGGCGGCAACGACGTGCCGATCGACACTGCATCCTCGCTCTTCACCTCGTTCCAGAAGTTCGTCAGCGGCAATACCGGGCCGCTGACCCAGGGCAGTACCGCGTTCCTGACGGCGCTCGGCCTGCTGGCTTAGACACGCTGGCCTAGACGCAGGGCAGATGAAACAGGGGGTTCCGCGGCCATGCTAGGCAACACGATGCGAGAGCGGTGGCGCTACTACCTGAAGCGCCGGCTGGATACCAACCGCGAAGACCGCCGCGATATCTGGATCAAGGGCGTCCGGCAGCTCCGCCGCATGAAGGTCGTCAGCCGAGAAGAACGGCCGGCGCCTCCGGGCGCGCCGGCGCCGACCGTCTTTGTCGGTGTGAGCTGGGTCGGGATCGGACCGCAGCCTTTGCGCATTGACGCGGAGCAGAACTTCCAGGGCGTCGGACCGGATTCCGGCGAGGTGGTCGATATCGCCATCGATCCGACCGGCACGGCGGACGATGTGATGTATGTCGCCACCAACAACGGCGGCGTCTGGAAGACCATCGACGGCGGTGCCACCTGGACGCCGAAGACCGATCTGATGCCGTCACTCTCCATGGGTTCGATCGAGATCGATCCCGTCGATCATCAGATCATCTATGCCGGCACGGGCAACAATTTCGACGGCGGCAATCAGGGCATCAGGGGCGCGGGCATCTACCGCTCCATCGACGCGGGCGAGACCTGGACCATCCTCGGCGCCAATCTGTTCGCCAGTCTGCTGATCTCGCGGATCTGCATCCCGGCAACCGGTGTCCTCCTGGTCGCGACCGACAGCGGATTGTTCCGCTCGGTCGATAGCGGCCAGTCCTTCGGCAACAATGCCCCGGATTTCAACAACGGCCTTGCGGTGATGCCCGGCTTCTTCTCCGACCTCCAGCTGGACACCGCCAACTCGGCGACAGTCTATGCCTGCGTGAGGGGAACCGGCGTGTTCCGCTCGACCGATGCCGGCATTACCTTCCCCACCAACCTCTTCTCCGGTGCCGGCGCCCCGGCGGCACCGTTCGATTTCATCACCTTCGCCCAGTCGGTGAGCCCGGACAACCAGGTGCTCTACGCGCTGGTGACCGACGCCTCCGCCGCGGCGGACCCGAAATTCAAAGGCCTGTTCCGCTCGAACGATCGCGGCGCCACCTGGACCTTGATGCCGGGCGCGCAGGCGGCGGCCGGCGTCGGCGTCACCGGATTACAGAACGGCTATGACGTGACGGTGGCGGTCGATCCCAAGGATCCCAACCGGGTCTATATCGGCTTCCAGGAGCTGCATCTTTCGACCGACGGCGGCCAGAACTTCGGCACGCCGCCGATCTCCGCGGGTCTCGTCCATTTCGACAATCACGCGACCGTCTTCACGCCGCACGGTCCGCCGGCGGCACCGACGCCCTTCTACACCGGCACCGACGGCGGCATCGCCCGCAACAACGACGGCAACACGAACTGGACCAATCTCAACGAGACCATCGCCACCAATCTCATCCTCGGCCTCGATATCGGCCGCAACTCGGCGGCCAACAATGCCTTCACCTATGCGGGCTGCCAGGACACCGGCACGGTCGAGCGCAAGCCGGGCTTCGTCGGCAACGACTGGCATCTCGGCATCGACGGCGACGGCACCCGGGTGGTGGTCGATCCCAACAATCCGCAGCAGGTCTACGGCCGCAGCAATCAGCAGCTGGCGATCTCGTCCGACGGCGGTGCCACCTGGACCCGCCCCTCGGCTGCGTCGACCGGCCTCCCGGTGGTCGACACGACCCAGTCGCTGGGAAAACCGGTCGGCGTCGACCCCAACAGCTCGGCCGTCGTCTATGTCGCCTCCGACGAGAAGCTGTTCCAGAGCACGGATACCGGCGTCACCTACACGCTGATGCATTCCTTCCCTGACAACATCAGTTGCCTCGATACGACCAAGCTCGATTCCAAGGTGTTGATGGTGGGCTGCGAGGACGGATCGATCCATCGCACCAGCGACGCCGATACCGGCGCCGCATCGACCTGGACCGCGATCACGGTGACCGGCACGCCAGGACTGATCGTCAGCGCTGTCGCCATGGATCCCATCGACAACAAGTCCGTGGTCGCCACCTATTCCGGCTTCACCGGTGTGAATCCCGCCAATCGCACCAAGCACGTCTTCTTCTCGGCCGACGTCACCACCACTCCCTTCGCCGATATCAGCGGCACCGACGGGGGCGTGCCGGATTCCAACGTGCCCGATCTGCCGGTCCACACCGTGGTCTGGGACCATTCGACCACGCCGCACAGCATCATCATCGGCTGCGATACCGACGTGCTGCGTTCGACCGACACCGGCGCCACCTGGCACATCTACGGTGCCGGCCTGCCCAATGCCGACTGCAGCCAGCTGGCGGCGGATTACGCCTTGTCGCCGCCGCTGATCCGCGTCGGCACCTATGGCCGCAGCGCCTTCGAGCTGGTCCGACTGACCGGCGCGCATATCTACGTTCGCAGCAATCTTGCCTTCGGCAACGTGGCGACCGGCGGCAGCAGCGATCTCACCTTCGACATCTTCAACACCGGCGATGCCAATCTCACCATCACCGACATCTCCGACCCGACGGTCAATGCGAACTTCTCGCTGGTGGCGCCGCCGACCTTTCCGTTCGACGTCGCGCCCGGCGCCCAGACCACGCTGACCCTCCGCTTCTCCCCGACCGGACCGGGGAAGCAGCTCACGATCTACAGCATCAAGTCGAATGATGCGACCCATCCGCTGTTCGGCATCCCGCTGAGCGGCCTTGCCTCCTTCACCGGCCCGCAGGTCACCAGCCTCGTGCCGGCGAGCGGTCCACCCGCCGGCGGCACCGCGGTCAAGGTCCTCGGCTCGACGCTCACGGGCGCTACCGCCGTCAACTTCGGGACCACTGCGGCGACCGGCATGACGGTCGACAGTGACACGCAGATTTCCTGCGTCGCCCCGGCCGGCACCGGCGTGGTCACGGTGAGCGTGGTGACGCCGACGGGATCGACGCCGGCAACGCCGAGCTCGCAATTCACCTACACGACCTCGGGAATTGTCGTCACCGGTCTCAACCCGAGCGAGGGCCTGGAAACCGGCGGCACCGCCGTCGTCATCAGCGGTTCCGGTTTCACCGGTGCCACGCAGGTGCTGTTCGGCGGCTTTGCGGCTACCGGATTCACCGTGGACAACGCCTCGCAGGTGACGGCGGTCAGCCCCGCCGGGACCGGCACGGTCGATGTGCTGGTGGCGACACCGGCCGGCACCTCCGCCGTCAGCCCGGCGGCGAGGTTCCGCTATGTTGCGCCCGGCGGCGGTGTCGCGACCGGCGGCACGGGCGCCGGAACCGGAACCACCGGCGCCGTCGGCGCCGCGACCGGCGATGACCAGGTGCTGAGCGCGCTTGCCGACATCCTGCGCACCGGCACCGATCCCGACGTGCTGGAATCGCAGCGCATCCTGCTGCGGCGGATCGCGCTCGAAGGCAATATCGTCGCCTCGCCGGTTCCAGCGCCGAAGAACGTCACCGAAGTCGGCGGCTGGGTGAATCTGCTGGGCACGCTCGGCCAGACCGACACTCTCACCCAGATGCTGGCGAGCGCGCTCGGCGTCGCCGGCCCGGCGACGCCGATCGGCCTCAGCGGCGACGCGCCGACCCTGGCCTTCATCAGCCTTCCGAACGACCGGCCGGACGGTCCGGCGCAGCCGACCTTCGCCACCAGCTTCAGCATGCGCACCGACATGGCGGATGCCTTCTCCCAGGCGCTGCAGCGGATCCGCGGCTCGGGCTGCGCTCTGCCGCTCTACACGCCGCCGCGGCTCCTGCCGGTGGCGACGCCGGGCCAGGCGCTGCAGCTCGACCTGCTCGCCATCCTCGGCCGCACGATCCAGGTGGCGCCGTCCGCGCTGCTCTCCGACAGCGCGACCGACGCGGTGGCGATCGCGCGGCTGGAAAGCGATCCGCCGGATCGCTGGCAGCTGCTGGTGCGCGAGCTCGACGGACAGAGCCGAGTCGCCTTCGGCTCCTGGATCGCCTATCAGGCGACCGACGCCAACGTGGCCGTGCAGCCGCCGGCGCAAAGGCAATTCCTACCGATCGGGACGATCCTGGCGGATGCGGGCTGGTATTCGGCCCAGCCCTTCGCGGCACCGGCCTCGGCGACGCAACAAGGCTCGCTGCCGCGGCTGGTCAACATCACCGGTCTCATCAAGGCGCAGACCCGGCTCGGCGACGAGCTGTTGCTGCTCTATCCGCGGCCGGCGGTGATGGCCTCGCCTCTGGCCGGCATGCTCTCCTGGCTCTGGAACGGCACGACCTTCGTCCCGCCAATTCCACCGACTGGCCCATGAACGATGCCTACCGCTTTCTGTCTCAGCGTTAGTATGGATGCTGCGTAAGTCGAATACAGGTGTATGCAGAGCTTGCTGAGATCGCCTCGCACTTCTGGCACAAATTGGCACACGTATCCTGAATTCGTGCGAATCAGTACGCGTCGCGCTGATGCGGGGCACGCCTCAGTGGGCGATCGCATTTGCGATCAAGCTGCGAGCATTGCTGCCTCGATCAGTGATAGTGCGGCAGCAGGTTGCCGTGGGCTTCGATCAGGGCGTCGCAGAGGCTGCGGATCTCGTCGAGCGAGAGCTCGGCGGCGGTGTGCGGGTCGAGCATGGCGGCGTGATAGATGTGCTCGCGCTTGCCGGTCAGCGCCGCGGTGACCGCCATCTCCTGTACGTTGACGCTGAGGCGCATGATGCCGGCGAGCTGGCCGGGGATGCGACCGACCCGGGTGGGCTGGATGCCGTTGCGGTCGACATGGCAAGGCACTTCGACCGCGCATTCGCCGGGCAGGTTTTCGATCAGGGCGTCGTTGCGGACGTTGCCGTAGATCACGCTGTTCTTGCCGGTGACCATCGAGTGGATGATCGACGCGGCGTATTCGCGGCTCTGGCAGACGGTGAGCGGCTTCTGCTCGTCTTCGAGCTCGTGCTTGAGCTTATGCCAGCCGGCGATCTGCCGTTCGCAGCGGGTGATGTATTCGTCAAGCGGTACCTGGAACTTCTCGATCAGGTCGTCACGGCCGCGCTTGATGAACCAGGAATTGTATTCAGAGAAGTGCTCGCTGGATTCGGTCACGAAGTGGCCGAACTGCTTCATGGTCTCGAAACGCACCGCGTCCTTCCTGGGATAGGCGCCGGTCTCGGCCAGCTGCCGCAGGCGCGGATAGAGGTCCTCGCGCCCGCCGTCGGCATGGCGCTTCTCGAACTTCAGGAAGAAAGCGACGTGGTTCAACCCGGCGCAGATGTAGTCGATGTCCGCAATCGACTCGTTGAGGCACCGTGCGAGATGCCCCGAGGTCTCCTGGACGCTGTGGCAGAGGCCGACATAGCGGATGTCCGGCGCCGCCTGGCCGACCGCCCAGGTGTTCATCGCCATCGGGTTGACGTAGTTCATCATCAGTGCGTCGGGGCAGACGTCGCGCATGTCGCGGCAGATGTCCAGCAGCACCGGGATCGTCCGCAATGCGCGGAAGATGCCGCCGATGCCGAGCGTGTCGGCGATGGTCTGCCTGAGGCCGAAGCGCTTCGGAATCTCGAAATCGGTGACCGTGGCGGGCTTGTAGCCGCCGACCTGCATCATGGTGATGACGAAGTCGGCATCCTTCAGCGCCTTGCGCCGGTCGGTGGTGGCCGAGACCCGCAGCTTCTCGAGGCCGAGCGTGCCACCGATCCGCTTCGCCACCACGTCGGACGTGCTCAAGCGCTCGCCGTCGATGTCGTGCAGGCTGATCTCGCTCTCGGCGAGTTCCGGGTTGCTGAGCACGTCGCTCAATATGTTCTGCGCGAACACCGTGCTGCCGGCACCGATCAGGCAAATCTTGGTCATGGCGAAATCCCGCATGAGGGCCCAGAGGGCGCACATCATCATCCGGCGAACCGATAGCGTCAATATCGATCACATGATTGATTGACATTGATCGTTTGCCATGGAAACCTGACTGCAATAGAGCGCCGACCCCACGGTGCCGTTGACGGAGGCGGGATGAGTCAGACTGGGCAGACGACCGCTGGACAAACCACCGGCGGGCAAACCACCGGTGGGCAGACCACCACGGGATTGCAGATCGAGCGCCTCGACGCGATCCGCAGCCATCTCTATGCCCATGGCTTCGCCACCATCCAGGTGCTGGCGGATGCTGTCGGCGCTTCGCTGGCGACGGTGCGGCGCGACCTGCAGGTGCTCGAGCGCGAGGGCTCGATCGACCGTGTGCACGGCGGCGCCAGGATCGCGGAAGGATCGTCGGTCGAGGTCGCCTTCCAGGAACGGGCAAAGCGCAATCTCGCGGCAAAGCGCGCGGTCGCGGCGGCGGCCTACGATCTGCTGCAGCCGCATGCGACGGTGTTCCTCGACGCCGGAACGACGGTGCTGCAGCTCTCGCGCCTGATCCGCATCCATCCGCTGCCGCTGCGGATATTCACCAACGGCCTCGCGGTCGCGCAGGAATTCCTGAACGTCCCGAACCTGACCGTCTCGGTGCTCGGCGGACAGCTGCGCAGCGAGAACGCGTCCTTCGTCGGCCCGCAGGCCGAGGCGATGTTGGAGACCCTGTGGTTCGACCAGCTGTTCCTCGGCGCCAGCGCGATCGGCGCGGACGGCGCGATCTACAGCGTCGACGCCGCCGAGGCCAATCTCAACAAGCGCATGCTGGCACGGTCGGAGCAACGCCATCTGCTGGCGGATTCATCCAAGTTCGGGACCATGGCGACCTATCGCGTCGCGCCGCTCACCGAGATGCGGTTGATCACGGATGCGGGGATC
>DATKNM010000056.1:0-7704 GCA_035541335.1 Binatia bacterium | reverse complement strand
TCGACGCAGGTGACGATCAGCTCGTTGATGACCTGGCCCATGATGGGATCGAGGCCGGTGGTCGGCTCGTCGAAGAAGATGATCTCCGGCTCGGCGGCGATCGCCCGCGCGAGACCGACGCGCTTCTGCATGCCGCCGGAGAGCTCGGCGGGATAGAGCTCGCCCACTTCCGGGCCGAGGCCGACGGCGCCCAGCTTCTTCAGCGCCACCTCCTTCGCCTCCGCGCGATTCATGCCGCGGCCGGAGATGAGGCCGAAGGCGACGTTCTCCCAGACCGGCAGGCTGTCGAACAGGGCGGCGCCCTGGAACAGCATGCCGAACTTCTTCATCACGCGCTCACGGTCGCGAGCGGACATCCCGACGACTTCCTGGCCGTCGATCTCGATCGAGCCGGCGTCGGGCTGCATCAGCCCGAGGATGCACTTGATCATCACCGACTTGCCGGTGCCGGAGCCGCCGATCACCACCAGCGACTTGCCGCGCGGCACGTCGAGGTCGATGCCGTCCAGCACGACATTGGCGCCGAACCGCTTCTTCAGACCCCGCACCTTGATCTTCAGGTCATCGGCCATCGGTCACCGCGCGAAGAACAGTTCGGTGAGGATGTAGTCGAGGGTCAGGATCAGGATCATCGAGGCGGCGACCGCGTTGGTGGTGGCCTTGCCGACGCCCTGGGCGCCGCCCTTCGAGTTGAAGCCGTGATAGCAACCCATCATCGAGATGGTGTAGCCGAACACGGCCGCCTTGACCAAGCCGGAGAACACGTCCTTGAAGGTCGCATCCTGAGCGACGTTGTTGAGGAAGTTGCCTTCGTTGAAGCCGAGCTTGTGCACGCTGACGAAATAGCCGCCGAGGATGCCGATGACATCGGCGACGGCGACCAGCATCGGCAGCATGGTGACGCCGGCCCAGAGTCGCGGCGCGATCAGGTACTTGTAGGGGTTGGTGCTCAAGGTGGAGAGCGCATCGATCTGCTCGGTGACCCGCATGGTGCCGATCTCCGCAGCCATGGCGGCGCCGACCCGGCCGGCGACGATCAGCGCACCCAGCACCGGGCCGAGCTCCCGGGTCAGCGAGATGAGCAGGATGGTCGGCATCGCGCTCTCGGCGCCGACCTTGAATCCGGTATAGGTCTGCAGCACCAGCACCATGCCGGTGAAGACCGCGGTCATGCCGACATAGGGCAGCGAGTAGTAGCCGATCTCGATCATCTGCCGGAGCATCAGCCGCGGGTAGAACGGCGGCGTCACGCAATGCCGGACGGCGACCAACGAGAACAGCGCCAGCCGGCCGATGGCGGCGAGGCCGTTCAGGAAGGTGCGGCCGATCGGCTGCAGGATCGCGTTCACGACCACCGGCCGCCCGCGCCGAGATAGCGGCGCTGATAACGCTTGCCGAGGGCGGTCAGCACTTCGTAGCCGATCGTACCGGCGGCGTGGGCCAGCGCGTCCAGGCTCTGATGCGGCCCCAGTATCTCAACCAGGGCGCCGGGCTGGCAGGCCGCGGCCGGCAGATGGCCGACATCCACGGTCGTCAGATCCATTGAAATGCGGCCCACGATCGGCGCCCGCTCCCCTGCGACGAAAACGGCGCCGCGATTGCCCAGCGATCGGAAGATTCCATCGGCATAGCCGACCCCGACGACCGCCAGACGAGACCATCCCTTGAATTGATGCGTGGCACCATATCCAACGGTCATACCCAAGTCAACGTCCCGAATTTGCAGGATTTTTCCCTGTAGAGTGACAACCGGGCGCATCGGGTTGGGGCGTCCCTGGAGGGGCGCGATGCCGTAGAGCGCCGCCCCCGGACGGGCGAGATCGAAGTGATAGTCGCTGCCGAGGAAGATCGCCGAAGAGGCGGCCATGCCGAGGCTCGGCTTCGCCATCCCGGCCGGCCAGCGAAAGCGCTCGACCAGAGTCCTGAACAGGATGAGCTGCCGCTCGTTCAGCGGATGGCCGGGCTCGTCGCTGCAGGCGAGGTGGCTCATGACATGGACTATCGGGATGCCGGCAAGCAGCGCCGGGTCGCTCGCCAGCCGCGTGACGTCGGCTTGGGCGAGGCCGAGCCGCGAGATGCCGGTGTCGATCTGCAGCGCCGCCGGCTTCGGCGCGTGGTCAGCACAGAAGCCGCGCCACTCCTCGATCTGCCCCGGCGTCGCCAGGACCGGGATGAGATCGGCGGCGGCGGTCTCGCGGGCGGCACCGCGCGGCAGGCCGTTCAGCAGATAGACGGTGGCGGTCGGCAGCGCCTGGCGCAGCGCCAGGCCCTCATCGAGCGTCGCGACGAAGAATTGCTTGCAGCCGGCGCGCTGCAGGGCCGTCGCCACCATCGCGGCGCCGAGGCCGTAAGCGTCGGCCTTCACCACGGCGGCGCAGGCCGCCGGCGCCACCTGCTGGCTCAAGTACCGGTAGTTGTCGGCGATGGCGGCGAGGTCGATGGAGAGGATCGCCGTCGAGTCGTCGGGCATCGGCTTAAGGTCAGCCGTACTGCTCGGGCAGCGACCCGTCTTCGGCGAGGTCGCTGAAGCGGGTGATCATGCCGTCGAAGTAGAGCGCGCGGGTGCCGATCGGGCCGTGGCGCTGCTTCGCCACGATCACGTCGGCCTTGTTGTGCACTTCCTCGCCGCGCCGCTTCCAGCGGTCCATGCGCTCGTTGTACTTGTCGTCCGCCTCGTCGGAGCGCTGCTTCGGCTCGGCGCGCTCGTGATAGTACTGTTCGCGGTAGACGAACATGACGACGTCGGCGTCCTGCTCGATCGAGCCGGATTCGCGGAGGTCGGCGAGCTGCGGGCGCTTGTCGTCGCGGAGCTCGACCGCGCGCGAGAGCTGCGACAGCGCCAGCACCGGGACTTGCAGCTCCTTGGCGATGGCTTTCAAGCCGCGGGTGATCTCGGAGATTTCCTGCACCCGGTTCTCCGAGCCCTTGTTGCTGGAGCCGCGCATCAGCTGCAGGTAGTCGATAATGATGAGGTCGAGGCCGTGCTGGCGCTTCAGCCGCCGGGCGCGGGTCCGGAGCATCGGGATGGTGATCGCCGGCGTGTCGTCGATGAAGAACGGCACCTCGCTCATCGCCTGCGACGCCTCGACGATGCGCTGGAAGTCGTCGTGCTTCACCTCGCCGCGCCGGATCCGGTCCGAGGAGACGCCGGATTTCTCCGCCATGATGCGGGTGGCGAGCTGCTCGGAGGACATTTCCAGCGAGAAGAACGCGACCTTGTGCCGGTCGCCGGTCTCGGGGTCGCTGGCCGCCTCGGCGGCGTTGAAGCCGATATTGGTGGCAAGCGCGGTCTTTCCCATGGAGGGCCGGCCGGCGAGGATGACGAGGTCCGACTTCTGCAGGCCGCCCAGCATGCGGTCGAGATCGCGCAGGCCTGTGGTGACGCCGGTGACGTGGCTGTCGCGCTTGAAGGCGGCCTCGGCCATCTGCAGCGCGCTCGCCAGCACTGTGCTGAAGCCCTTCGGCCCGCCCTCGGTCTGGCCGGATTCCGCGAGGTTGAAGAGCTTCAGCTCGGCGGCCTCGATCTGGCCCAGAGCCGTGTCCTCGACCTCGAAGACATAGGCGCCGTTCACCACCTGCTCGCCGAGATCGATCAGCTGGCGGCGCAGATAGAGATCGTGCACCGCGCGGCCGTAATCCTCGGCGTTGATCACCGTCACGACCGCCTGCGCCAGCTCGACGAGATATTGCGCGCCGCCGATCTCGGCGAGCGCGCCGTCCTGGTCGAACAGGTTCTTCAGGGTGACGGGATTGGCGATCTGGCCGCGCTGGATCAGCTTGCCGATCGCCTCGTAGATGCGACCGTGCAGCGCATCGGCAAAATGCTCCGGGCGGAGGAACTCGTTGACCCGATCGAACACCAGGTTGTTGGCGAGGATCGCGCCGAGCAGCGCCTGCTCGGCGTCGTAGTTCACCGGCGGCGTGCGCTGCGGCGCGGCGTTGTCGCCGCCTCTCAGCCTGGTGACGTTGTTGGATTCCGCCGGTTCCATGCTCGCGACCATAACAGCACGATCTCATCCGGTATCGGGAGATCGTCTGTGGATTAGGAGGATAACGGGAGCGATTCTAATCCGGCGCACCGAGTCGATGCACCGCGAATTTGCATGATGCAAAACACAGACGCGCGCATTTGATCGCGAGCACGAACCCGAAAAGGCACAACGGCCGCTGCCTCGCGGCGAGCGGCCGTTGCGATCTCTCTTGAAGCGGGAAGCGCTTAGGACTGCGCCGCCTCGCTGCCGCCGGTGGCCTCTTCGGCTTCCGCCAGCAGCTTGTCGAGATCCGCTTCCGCGGTCTCGGCCTGCTGGGCGACGAAGCCGCCGGCCTTCTCCTGCGCCGCCGCTTCGTCCTCGGACTTCGCGACGTTGGCGATGACGTGCACCATCACCTCCGGATGCAGGGCGACGCGCACGTCGTGCAGGCCGAGCGCCTTGATCGGCTTGTCGAGGATCACCTGGCGGCGTTCGACGGTGAAGCCGGCCTTGGTGATGCCCTCGGCGATGTCGCGGCTGGAGACCGAGCCGAACAGGATGCCGGTCTCGGAGGCCTGGCGGATCACCACCACCTTCAGCCCGTCCACCTTGTCGCGGATCTTCTCCGCTTCCTGGCGGCGCTGCAGGTTATGGGCCTCGATCTGCGCGCGCTGCGCCTCGAAGCGCTTCTTGTTGTCCTCGGTGGCGCGCAGGGCCTTCTTCATCGGCAGCAGGAAGTTGCGGGCATAGCCCGGCTTCACCTTCACCACGTCGCCGATCTGGCCGAGGCGCTCGATACGCTCGAGAAGAATGACGTCCATTTCCCGGCCCTCCTTACTTGATCACGTAGGGCAGAAGGCCGAGGAAACGGGCGCGCTTGATCGCCTGGGAGAGCACGCGCTGCTTCTTCGCCGAAACCGCGGTGATGCGGCTCGGCACGATCTTGCCGCGCTCGGAAACGAAGCGGCTCAGCAGACGCACGTCCTTGTAGTCGATCTTCGGCGCGTTATCGCTCGAGAACGGGCAGGACTTCCGGCGACGGAAGAACGGACGACGGCCACCGCCGCCGCCACGACCACCCTCGCGGCCGCCATCGCGACCACCGTCACGGCCGCCGGATTCGCGTTCACCACTCATTATTCGGTTGCTCCTTCGCTGGAAGCTTCGCTGCGCGGCGCACGGCCCGAGCGGAAGCGGTCTTCACGGTCGCCGCCCCGATCGCCACGGGGGCCGCGGTCATCACGGTCACCGCGGGGACCGCGATCGCCGCGGTCGCCCCTGGGACCACGATCGCGATCGTCGCGGTCACGGCCGCCCTTGCTCTGCATCATGGCGGAGGGGCCCTCTTCCAGGGCGTCCACCTTCACGGTCAGCTGGCGGAGCACGTCCTCATGGATGCGCATGTTGCGCTCCATCTCGATCACCGCTGCGGCCGGCGCGTCGATGTTCAACAACACGTAGTGGCCCTTGCGGTTCTTGCGGACGCGGTAGGAGAGGCTCTTCAGGCCCCAATACTCCCGCTTGGTCACCTGGCCGCCCTGGGCGGTGATGATCCCGGCGAAGAGCTCGGTCAGGCCTTCCACCTGGGCGGTGGTCACGTCCTGACGCGCAATGAAGACGTTCTCGTAGAACGGCATAAGCGACAGACTCCCTCTGGCTGTTCGCGGTCCGGAGCTGCCCCCGATTGTGAGGCGAGCCGACCGGACCTAGCCAATCCCACAGGCCGGCGGGACTTGGGTCCCGGGGGTCGGTCTTCTTGCAAAGACCGTGGACTGGCAGGGTTGCGGCGGCGGAATATACAGAGCGACCCCCCAAAAGCAAGGCGATTTCCCGCTTTATCGGGGACTTGCGGCGCCCGGTCGCCATCGCTAGACAGCATCCCTATATCAAGGGGCCCGCATCCCGCGAGTCCACTGAAGCAGTCCTAAAATATCACGTCCTTCCAGGGGGTTAAATGATCCGCGCCTTCGTCTTTCCGGGTCAGGGTTCGCAGGCGGTCGGCATGGGCCGGGCGCTGGCCGAGGCCTTTCCGGTCGCCGGCCATGTCTTCGAGGAGGTGGACGAGGCCCTGAAGCAGAAGCTTTCCAAGCTGATGTTCGAGGGTCCGGAGGCCGATCTCACCCTGACCGAGAACGCACAGCCGGCGCTGATGGCGGTCAGCCAGGCGGTGCTGAAGGTGCTGGAGACCGAGGGCAAATGGACGCTTTCGGCCAAGGCGCGCTTCGTCGCCGGCCACAGTCTCGGCGAATACTCGGCCCTCGCCGCCGCCGGCTGCCTCGCCTTGCCCGACGCAGCCCGCCTCTTGAAGCTGCGCGGCCAGGCGATGCAGAAGGCGGTCCCGGTCGGCGTCGGCGCCATGGCGGCCTTGCTCGGCCTCGACCTCGCCGACGCCCTGCCGATCGCCGAGGCAGCGGCGAAGGAGACCGGAAAGGTCTGCGCCGCCGCCAACGACAACGCGCCGGGCCAGGTCGTGGTCTCCGGCCACAAGGAGGCGGTCGAGCGCGCGATCGCGCTCGCCGCCGAGAAGGGCGCCAAGCGCAGCGTCATGCTGCCGGTCTCCGCCCCCTTCCATTGCCCGCTGATGAAGCCGGCTGCGGACGCCATGGGCGAGGCGCTGGAGAAGACCGCGCTCAACGTGCCGGTCGTGCCGGTGATCGCCAATGTGACAGCGGCGCCGGTCAGCGATCCCGCGACCATCCGCCGGCTGCTGGTCGAGCAGGTGACGGCGACGGTGCGCTGGCGCGAGAGCATCGAATGCATGAAGACCGAAGGCGTCGTTCGGATCTTCGAGCTCGGCGCCGGCAAGGTGCTGGCCGGTCTCACGAAGCGCATCGCACGCGAGATCGAGGCGAGCGCGGTCGGCACGCCTGAAGACATCGAAGCGGCGCTGAAGGCGCTGAGTTAGGGGAGACTGAATCGAATGATGTTCGATCTCACGGGCAAGGCCGCCCTCGTCACCGGCGCCTCGGGCGGCATCGGCGGCGCGATCGCGAAGGCGCTGCACGCGCAGGGCGCCACCGTCGCCCTCTCCGGCACAAGGCGCGAGGCGCTGGAGACGGTGGCGGCGGAACTCGGCGCGCGCGCCCACGTTCTCCCCTGCGACCTCGGCGATCCTGCGGCCACCGACGCGCTGGCGAAGGACGCCGAGGCGGCGATGGGCAAGCTCGACATCCTGGTCAACAACGCCGGCCTCACCCGTGACAACCTCGCGATGCGCATGAAGGACGAGGAATGGCAGAAGGTGCTGGACGTGAACCTCACTGCCGGCTTCCGCCTCGCCCGTGCGGCGATGCGCGGGATGATGAAGCGCCGCTTCGGCCGCATCATCGGCATCACCTCGGTGGTCGGCGTCACCGGCAACCCCGGCCAGGCGAACTACGCCGCGGCCAAGGCCGGCATGATCGGCATGACCAAGGCGCTGGCGCAGGAGCTCGCCTCGCGCGCGATCACGGCGAACTGCGTGGCGCCGGGCATGATCGAAACCGCGATGACCGAAGTGCTCACCGAGGATCAGAAGGCCCGCATCCTGCAGGCGATCCCCGCGGGACGCCTCGGCAGCTCCGCCGAGATCGCCGCTGCAGTGGTGTATCTGGCGAGCGACGAGGCCGCTTATGTGACCGGCCAGACGATCCATGTGAACGGCGGCATGGCGATGATTTGACAGGGGTTTTTGTGAGACCCCCCGACCGCTGGTCAAAGCCGGGCAACTATGTTAATTGACCGCTCGACCAGC
>DATKNM010000055.1:0-3631 GCA_035541335.1 Binatia bacterium | reverse complement strand
AGCAGCACCATGGGCCAGCGCGTGAGTTGCTCCAGCGTCACTTCTTTCTCGCGGGCGAGGCGGTGGCCCTTCGCCAGGACCGCGTGGATCGGGATCTCCACCAGCGGCTCGAAGGCGAGATCCTCGCCGAGGTTGAGGTCGTAGGTGAGGGCGATCTCGAAGCTGCCGGAGGCGAGGCCGTCGAGCACGCCCTGGACATGATGCTCGTGCAGCGAGATCGCGATCGCGGGATGCGCCGCGGCGAAGGCGCGGATCACCCGTGGCATCACCATCGGCGCGAAGGTCTGGAAGCAGCCGACATGGAGCTCGCCTTCGAGCGCCTGGCCGAGGCCCACCGCGCCCTGGCGCAGCTCCTCGGCCTGCTCCAGCAGGTTCTTCGCATCCTTGTAGAGCCGCGCCCCCGCCGGCGTGAGGCTGAGGCCCTGGGCGTGGTGCCGGATGAAGAGATCGACCTCGAAGCGCTGCTCCAGCTCGGCGATCGCCGCCGAGACGGAGGGCTGGGAGATGTGGAGGCGCTTCCCGGCCTCGGTGATGCTGCCGGTCTCCGCGACGGCGATGAAATAGCGGATCTGCTTCAGCGTGAAGCTCATGGTTCGGCCGGTGCTGTTATGGACAGTGCTGTTATAGGAATTTTCGATCCCGACGGCAGGATAAAAAGATTTTCCCGTTGCCCGGATGAATGTCAATCTCAGCCATGGTGGTGCAATAGGGGAAGTGCCGAGGATGGCCTACAGCCACGTCCGCCTGCGCAAGTTCAACACGGCGAAGACCTATCCCGAGCAGAAGCTCGACAACGATCTCTCGATGTCGGTCCGGGCCGGCAACTTCGTCTTCCTGCGCGGCCAGGTCGGCCAGGCGCTGGACGGCGGCAATGTCGGCGTCGGCGATGTCGCTGCCCAGGCCGAGCAGGCGATGAAGAATGTGACGCAGCTGCTGGAGGAGCAGGGCGCGCGGCTGCAGGACGTCTGCAAGATCAACATCTTTCTGACCGACCCGCGCTATCGCGAGGCGGTCTATCGCGTGGTCGGCCGCTGGCTGAAGGGCGTCTATCCGGTCTCGACCGGGCTCGTGGTCCAGGCCCTGGCGCGGCCGGAATGGCTGGTGGAGGTCGACGTCTTCGCCGTCATCCCGGACAGTCGCATGAAAGTGATTGCCGCTCCGGACGAAAGGCTGCAATGGAAGGAGACCGCCGATCGCATGGACCGGCGGAGACCTTCCAGGAAGACGAAGTCGCAGGGCAAGAAATGACCTTCTCCATCGCCGGGCGCTGCGCCCGGACCGGCATGCTGGGCATCGCGATCTCGACCTCGTCGATCGCGGTCGCGGCGCGCTGTCCGTTCGTCCGGACAAAAGTCGGCGCGGTCTCGACCCAGAACGTCACCGACCCGCGCCTCGGGCCGAAGGGCCTCGACCTGCTGGCGGAGGGCCTGGCGGCGCCGGAGGCGCTGAAGAAGCTGCTCGCCCATGCGTCGCACAAGGAGTACCGCCAGGTCATCATGGTCGACGCCCACGGCCGGACCGCGCATTGGACCGGTGCGAAGGCACTCGGCACCCACGCGACCGCCGAGGGGAAGGACTGCGTCTCCGGCGGCAACCTGTTGCAGAACCCCGGCGTGCCGCGCGCTCTGGTGAAGGCGTTCGAAGCGGAGCCGACGATGGCGCTGCCGGAGCGCCTGCTGACGGCGCTGGAGGAGGGTCTGGTCGCCGGCGGCGAGCAGGGACCGGTGCATTCCGCCGGGCTGCTGGTGATGCATGAACAGCCCTGGCCGCTGGTCGATCTCCGGGTCGATTGGGCGGAGGACGATCCGATCGGCGGCCTCAGGAAGCTGTGGGACGACTATCGGCCGCAGATGAACGACTACGTCACCCGCGCCCTCGATCCCGCCGCAGCGCCGCGCTACGGCGTGCCCGGAGACCCCAAGTAGCTATTTTTGCGATTGGCGTTTCTTCTGCGCGCCGCGGCGGTTGATATAGATGCAGCTACCGACCACGATCAGGCCGCCGATGATCATCGGCAAGGTCAGCACGTCGCCCCAGAACATCCAGCCGATCGCCGTCGCCCAAAGCAGGCCGGTATAGTCGAGCGGCGCCACCAGGGACGCCTCGCCGTAGCGGAACGCCTGGTTGAGGCAGAACTGGCCGGCGGTCCCCATGATGCCGATGGCGAGGAACAGCGCCGCGTCGTGCCAGGTCGGGGTGATCCAGTAGAACGGCATCGCGACGCCGAGCACGACCACGACGACCAGCGAGTAATAGAACAGGATGCGATGGCTGGGCTCGCTGGTGGAGAGCTGGCGCGAGGAGACCTGGGTCGCGGCCCAGGCGGCGGCGGAGAGCAATGCGAGGATCGAGCCCCATTGCGCTCCGGCCGCCGCTGGATCCGTGAACAGCGCCAACAAGGATTGCAGGTTGATCCCTTCGGCCGTCGGCCGCGCGATCAGGACGATGCCGACGAACCCGACCGCGACCGCGCTCCAGCGCCGGATGCCGACATGCTCCTTCAGCATCGGGATCGAGAGGATGGTGACGAAGATCGGCGAGGCGAGGCCGATGCAGATCGCGTTCGGAAGCGGGATCAGCTTCAGCGCCAGGTAGAAGCAGAGCATGGTGAAGAGGTTGCAGCAGGAGCGGATCAGGTGCCCGCCGAGCCGCCGGGTCCGCAGGCCCCGCAGCCCTTCGCCGGTCCCGGCCGCGACGCCCAGCATCATCAGCAGGCCGAGCGAATAGCGGGTGAAGGCGATCTGCCCGACGGTATAGACGGTCGTGCCGCCGTGGTCGGTGGCCAGCCACTTCACCAGGCCGTCCATGGCGGTCAGCAGGAAGGCCTGGGACAGCATGTAGAGGACGGCACGGCCGGGCTGGTTGCGCAAAGCCACGGCAGGCGCCGGGCGCGCGGGCGAATCGAGGGTGGTTTGGGTCACGTTGCCAGCAGACCTGCTGAGAGGGTACTGTTACCGAATTATGCAGTCCCGCCGACCGCTTGGCTAGGTCCATGCCGCTCGATTTCGTCCATTCCGCCTGCCCGCACGATTGCCCATCCACCTGCGCGCTCGAAGTCGAGCGCCTGGCGCCGGATCGCATCGGCCGCGTCCGTGGCGCGCGGGACAATCCCTATACCGCCGGCATCATCTGCGCGAAGGTCGCACGCTATGCCGAGCGGCAGCATCACCCGGACCGCCTGACGCAGCCTTTGCGCCGAATCGGCGCCAAGGGAGTCGGTCGTGACGCCTTCGCGCCGATCTCCTGGGAGACGGCGCTGGATGAGGTCGCCGAGCGGTTCGTCCAGGCCGAACAGAAGCATGGCCCGGCGGCGGTCTGGCCCTATTTCTACGCCGGCACCATGGGTCTCGTTCAGCGCGACGGCATCCACCGCCTGCGCCACGAGAAGAAGTATTCGCAGGAGAAGGAGACGATCTGCGTCGCGCTCTCCGATGCGGGCTGGATGGCGGGCGTCGGCATCATGCGCGGCGTCGATTCCCGGGAGATCAACGAATCCGACCTGATCGTGGTCTGGGGCGGCAATCCGGTCGCGACCCAGGTCAACGTCATGACCCATGTGGCGCAGGCGCGGAAGACCCGCGGCGCCAAGCTGGTGGTGGTCGATCCCTACCGCACCGGCACGGCGGAGGCC
>DATKNM010000054.1:0-8517 GCA_035541335.1 Binatia bacterium | reverse complement strand
AGCGCCGAGCCGTGGGCGCGCGGCAGCACGCCGACCTCGCTGGTGATCGGCCGCACCGTCTTCAGGTCGCGGCCGTCGATCCGGCTCGACGTGTCGAGGATGTTGCCGCGGACGATGTCCTTCTCCAGCTCCTTGAAGAGCTTGCCGACCAGCTCCGTCTTCTTCTCGTCGGTGCCGATCGTCTCCTTGGCCTTGGTCTTGACCGCCTCGACCTGGTTGGTGCGCTCCTGCTTCGCCAGCACCTTATAGGCGGCGGCGAGCGGTGCGGAGAACTGGCCCTTCAAGGCGTTCCAGACTTCCTCGGTCGCCGGGTCCTTCGCGGCGAGAGCCCAGGGCTCCTTGGCGGCCTGCTCGGCCAGTTCGATGATCGCATTGATCACCGGCTGGAACTGCTGGTGGCCGAAGTTGACCGCGCCCAGCATGACTTCTTCCGACAGCTCCTGGGCCTCGGATTCGACCATCAGCACGCCTTCGGCGGTGCCGGCGACGACGAGGTCGAGCTGCGAGACCGGGAGCTCGCTGAGCTTCGGGTTCAAGACGTACTGGCCCTCGACGTAGCCCACGCGGGCGGCGGCGATCGGGCCCATGAAGGGAATGCCGGAGAGCGTCAGCGCCGCCGAGGCGCCGACCAGGGAGACGATGTCGGGATCGTTCTCCATGTCATGGGAGAGGGTGGTGCAGACCACCTGGGTCTCGTGGCGATAGGCGGGGTGGAACAGCGGGCGGATCGGCCGGTCGATCAGGCGCGAGGTCAGGACCTCCTTCTCGCTCGGACGGCCTTCGCGCTTGAAGAAGCCGCCGGGGATCTTGCCCGCGGCGAAGGCCTTCTCCTGGTAGTTGACGGTCAGCGGGAAGAAATCGACGCCCGGCTTCGGCGCCTTGGCGCCGACCGCGGTGCACAGCACGACGGTATCGCCGTAGGTCGCGAGCACGGCGCCATCGGCCTGGCGCGCGATTCGGCCGGTCTCGAGCACGAGCTTCCGCCCGCCCCACATCAGCTCTTTGCGGAAAATCTTGAACATGGATTGAGTCCTTTCAGACTCCTGCCTTCAGGAGTCGCGTCAGCGTGGTGCGACCGTTGCGACGCCGGACCCGCGGAAGCAACGCGATCCCGGTGAGGATTGGCGTTGCTTGCGTCGGCCCGGCCCCGTTGAGAAGCCCGCCCTGCCGGTCGCTTTGAACTCGGCGGGCTCCCTAGATGCACCAAACCCGCTCCGGATGCCGGAGCGGGCGGGTGCCAGTTGCTTAGCGGCGCAGGCCCAGGCGGGTGATGATTTCCTGGTAGCGCGCGTTGTTCTTCTTCTTCAGATAATCGAGCAGGCGCCGGCGCTGGCCGACCATGACCAGCAGGCCGCGGCGGGAGTGGAAGTCCTTCTCATGGCTCTGCAGGTGCTCGGTCAGGTTCTTGATGCGCTCGGAGAGGATCGCGACCTGGACCTCGGGCGAGCCGGTGTCGTTGGCGCCCTTGGCGTATTCCTTGATGACTTCGGTCTTCCGCTCTGCGGTGATCGACATCGGGTTCTCCTTTCGAGATCTAGAGGTTCATCACACGCACCGGAACGAGCTCGCCCGCTTCGAAACGGGTCAAAGCGACGAGCCTGCCTTCGGACATGGCGCAAACCATGCCTCCGGGGGCGAAGCCCCGGATTCGGTCGCGGTCGATACGGTGGAGGAGTCCAACCGGTTGCCCGGACCGAAGGCGTATCGCCTCGGCGGCCGACAAGGCCAGTGCCGGGATGTCGTCCAGCGCGGTCTCGATCGGCAAAACGTGCTTAAAAGCGGCGGGACTATGGCCCAAAGCCTTGAGGGGGTCCAGCGAAATCGCCCCCTCCTCCGAGAAGGGACCGACCCGCAGCCGGCGCAGGGCGGAGACATGCCCGACCGACCCCAAGGCGAGGGCGATATCCCGGGCTAAGGCCCTCATATACGTGCCTTTTCCGCAGCGGACCTCGATCACGGCATGGTCCGGATCGGGGCGCTCGGTCAGGCGAATCTCATGGATGAGGACGATGCGGGGCTGGAGCTCCACCACCTCCCCCTCGCGGGCAAGATCATAGGCCCGCTCGCCCTGGACCTTGATCGCGGAGAAGGCCGGCGGGACCTGGGTGACCTCTCCGGTGAAGCGCGGCAGGACCGCCACGATCTCGGCATCGGCCGGCCGGTGGTCGGAGCGGGCGATGACCTCGCCCTCGGCGTCGTCGGTCGAGCGCTGCTCGCCGAATTGGAGGGTGAAGCGATAGACCTTCTCGCCGTCCATGATGAAGGGCACGGTCTTCGTGGCCTCACCCAAGGCAATGGGCAGGATCCCCGTCGCCAGCGGGTCGAGGGTGCCGCCATGGCCCGCCTTCTGGGCGTCAAAGAGGCGCTTCACCGCCCCGACCGCCGCGGTCGAGGTGACGCCCGCCGGCTTGTCCAGGATCACCCAGCCATCGACTTTCTGGCCCTTCTTGCGCCGGGCCATCAGGAGTCGTCCTCATCATCGTCGTGATCGAGGTCGCGGGCGACGGCGGGATCGTGCAGCACGGCCTCGATCCGGCTCGCCTCGTCGAAGCTCTCATCGAGCTTGAAGCGGATGGTGGGCGAGAATTGCAGCTTCACCTCCTTGGCGACGAGGCCGCGGAAGAAGCCGGCGGCGCGATTGAGCGCCTTCATCAAGGGCTCGGCTGCCTCGCCCTTCACCGTGGCGCCGAGCGGCACGACGAAGGCGGTGGCGTTGCGCAGATCCGGGCTGATCCGGACCTCGGTCACGGTCAAGCTCTTGCCGTAGAGATCGGGATCGTTGAGGCGGTCCATCTCGCGCCCCAGGATCCGCGACAGCGCGTGGCGGATCTCCTCGCCCACGCGAAGCGGGCGCTGACCGGGGGTCGCGGAGGATTTCTTCTTTCGAGGCATTCGTTAAAGCGGATCGTCGCCTGGTTCCAAAACGCAGCCAATTAGCGCGTTTCGGCCGGGAGTCAATTGCTCATTTGGCGCGCTTTATCGGTCCCCGGATCGGACCACCCCGAATTGGTCCACGGGCGGTGAAATGCCGCGGGAAGATCATGAAGAGGTGCTCGAGCGCGGTCTTGCGCGCCTCGTGGACGGTCATCGGCGTCGCGGTCGAGGTCAGCTCCAGCCAGAGGCCGGCCTCGAGGGAGTCGATGCTGCGGGCCGCCACCCGCGCGTCATAGCCCTGGTAGCCGCCCTCCTTGATGAGGGCGGCGCAGAGCGCCGTCGCGATGCGGAGATATTCGACGTTGCGCGGGCCGAACTCGGCGATGTATTCCCCGCGCCCGCGCGCCTCCGCCCAGAACGCCTTCCAGGCCAGGATCTTCCGCGGGGTGCAGACCTGCTGGTCGAACTCCGCCGTCACCAGCGCCCAGAGCTTCTCCGCGGCGCTCTCGCCGCTCGCCGCCAAAGCCTGCTGCCAGTTGTCGTGATATTCGCGGCCGAGCATGCGCTGGGTCTCCAGCAAGAGGCCGTCCTTGGTCTTGAAATGCGAGAGGATGAGTGCCGTCGAGATGCCGAGGCTGCGCGCGATGTCCGCGATGGTGAGCTCGGCATAGCCCTTCGCCGCCAGGACATCGAGCGTCGCCTCCAGCACCTGGCGGCGGCGGTCGGCGCCCTTCGCACGTCGCCGCGGCGCCGCGGCGGCGGCCGGGCCGGTGGAGTGGGACCGCATCCCGCGAGACTGCATGACCGGGTTCCTTAATTGAGTTACCGGTCAGGGTCAATTCCAAGAAATTTCGCCGGGGCGGTCAGGACCGACAGTCCGGTGCCATAGAATTATCACGGTATTCCAGCATATTAATGCGAGATACCAACGCCATGCCACCGTCTCCGAGGCAACGCTGCATCTTGCGATAACTAACTGTTCAGTCATAAAATTCGGAAAACGAGGGAGGCTGGGTCATGGCGACAGCGTCGAATCATCGGATCATTGCGGATCTTCTGGCAGGAAGGATCACGCGGCGCGAAGCCTTGCGCGCGCTCTGCGCGGCGGGCGCCGCGGCCAGTCTTGCGCGCGGCGCCTTCGCCGACGACGCGCTGATGGGGCCGGGCGGCATTCCGCTGGCGCGTCCCGACAAGCCGGTGACGCTGCCGCTGACCCAGAAGGCGATCGAGAGCGGCCTCAAGCCGGAGAGCGACGGCGGCACCTTCTACATCTTCAACTACGACGAATACGTCGATCCCAAGCTGATGGACGCCTTCGGCCAGAAATACGGCGTCAAGGTGGTGCTGAACGCTTTCGGCACCATCGACGAGGCGATCACCAAGCTGGCCAGCGGCACGGTCGACGCCGACGTCACCGAGCTCACCAACAACCGGCTGGCCCAGGCCGTGGCCGGCAAGCTGCTGCAGCCGATCAACCACGATTACATCCCGAACCTGAAGGCCAATGTCTGGCCCTCGCTGCAGAGCCCCTATTACGACCAGGATTCGCAGTACACAGTGCCCTACACCGTTTACTCGACGGGCATCGGCTGGCGCAGCGACATCGTCTCCGAGGACATCCACAAGCTCGACAATCCGTGGTCGATCTTCTGGAACGCGCAGAAGTACAAGGGCTATACCGGCATCCTCGACGATTCCCGCGAGGCGATGGTGCTCCCCATGCTCTATCGCGGCCAGTACGACCTCAACACCGAGGATCCGGACAAGATCGCCAAGGCATTGGACGACCTGATGGCGATGATCCCGATCTGCAACCCGAAGATCACCTCGACCGGCTACCAGACCCTGCCCGACGGCAACAGCTACTTGAACCACCTCTGGTCCGGCCAGATGCTGGCGGCGGCGATGTACAACGCACCGCAAGGCTTCGACACCCATAAGCTCCAATACTGGGTGGCGCCGAAGGGCAAGGCGCCGATGCAGAACGACTGCTGGGCGGTGACCGCCAAGGCGAAGAAGCCGGTGCTGGCGCACCTCTGGCTGAACTTCCTCCTCGACAACGACAACGCCTACCACAACTTCGTGGATTACAACGGCTATCAGCCGCCGATCACCTCGATCACCGCCGAGACGCTGGTGAAGGCAAACCTCATCCCCGAGAACCTCCACACCGCGATCATCGGCCCCGATGACTTCGGCCCCGAGGCGCTGCAGGAAGGCCAGCTCTCGAGCCCCGGCCAGAAGCTCTGGCAGGAAGCCTACGCCAAGTTCAGCGCGGGCTGAGCCGACGCCGACCCGGTCGTTACCGTAACGTACTCACCGGCCGGCGCGCGTTCGCCGACACTCGGCTGACGTCGATGTCGCGGAGCGCGCCGGGTGATGACAGCGCAGCCACGATCGTTCGCGCAGATGGTCGGGATCGCGGCCGGCACGGTCGCCTGGACCGTGCCCGCGTTCCTGGCGCTCGCCTCTCCTGCACTTGCCCAGGACAATGCCGCCCTGCCGGTGACGCGCGTTCCCGGCCTTTCCCAGGTCTTCGTCCTGTTCTTCGTCATGCTGGGGCCGTTCAAGATCATCGCCCCCTTCGCCGTCATGACCAAGGATGCGGAAGACAAGGCCCGCCGCCGGCTGGCGGTGCGCGCCTTCACCATCGCCAGCGTCACCACCCTGATCGCGGCGGCGGTCGGCCATGTCATCCTGGAGAACTGGCACGTCTCGCTGGGCTCGCTGCTGATCGCGGGCGGCGTCATCCTCTTCCTGGTGGCTCTGCGCCAGGTGCTGCAGCAATATGCGCCCGCCCCCGAGGCGGAGGCGCGGCCGGTCGATGCCGCCCATGCCAACGCCGCCATCCGCCTCGCCTTCCCGACCATCGTGACGCCCTACGGCATCGCCGCCGTCATCATCCTGCTCTCGGTGAGCCCGGACCTTCGCTACCTGATCGGAGTCGCCGTGGCGCTGATCGGCGTGATGGCGCTCAACCTCCTGGCGATGCTCTATGCCCGCCGCATCCTCGCCGCCGTCGGCGTCATGCCGCTGCAAATCGTCGGCACAGTGCTGAACGTGCTGCAGGTGGCGCTCGGCGTGCAGATGATCGTCGCCGGCCTGCGGCTGATCGGCATGGTCGCGCCGGCGCCAGTCTGAGCGACCCCTTGAGCCATATCAATTCATTGATCCAGCCGCGGCGTACCTTTTGCCGAGGGCATCGCCGGTGGAAGGGGTGAGACGGATGAAAGCAGCCGGCGGCAAGGCGCAGCACCTGAAAAACAGCGGCAAGGCTCGCTCCGCCAAGGCAGCGGGGAAGCCTTCCGTTGCCGCCGGACCAGACCGCCCCTCGGATTCGCTGCTGGCAGCCGGCAAGGCGCTGCGTGACAAACTGCCCCGGCACGCACACGGGACCTTCAAGCGCGACAAGAACGTGGACCCGCTGGCGATCCTGCGGGCCTCGGACAAGGGCCGCGTCGATCGGCTGATCCCGATCCGCTATGGCCGTATGCTGGCTTCGCCCTTCACTTTCTACCGCGGTTCCGCTGCGGTCATGGCCGCGGACCTGGCGCGGACGCCCGCCACCGGAATCCAGGTGCAGGCCTGCGGCGATTGCCACCTGATGAACTTCGGCGGCTTCGCCACGCCCGAGCGCAACATCCTCTTCGACATCAACGATTTCGATGAGACCTCGCCGGCGCCTTGGGAATGGGATGTCAAACGCCTGGTGGCGTCCTTCGTGCTGGCGGCGCGCAGCCTCGGCCTCTCCGACGCCAAGGGGCGGGACATCGCGGTCACCTGCGCGCGCAGCTATCGCAAGCACGTGCAGGCCTATTCCGAGATGAGCCCGCTCGAAGTCTGGTATTCCCGCATCACCCTCGACGATCTCATAGACGCGGCGCCGGCCGAGCTGCGCAAGGCCCATGGCGCCGGATTCCAGGCTCGAATCAAGAAGGCGACGGCGGACCATTCCTCGGAGCTGATCTATCCCGAGCTCGCCGGGATGGTCGGCGGTCAGATCCGGATCCATGACGACCCGCCGCTGATCTATCATCCCGACGAGATGAGCGCCGACGAATACCACGATCTGCTGGAAGCAGGCTTGCAAGACTATCGCAAGACTCTGGCCGACGACCGGCGCATGCTGCTCGACCAGTACCGCCTGGTGGACGGTGCGATCAAGGTGGTGGGCATCGGCAGCGTCGGCACGGTCTGCCTCGTCATGCTGATGATGTCGGCCAACAACGATCCCCTCTTCCTGCAATGGAAAGAGGCGCGGCAATCCGTGCTTGAGCCTTACGCAGGCGCCAGCGTCTACCCTCATCCCGGACAGCGCGTGGTCATGGGGCAGCGGCTGATGCAGCCCGCCACCGACGTCTTCATGGGCTGGGCGACCGGCCGCGGCGGCAGGCGCGGCTACATGCGTCAGTTGCGCGATGCCAAGATCAAGCCGCTGGTCGAGACCATGGATGCCTCGGTGCTGGATTTCTACGCCAAGATGTGCGGCTGGGTGCTCGCCCGGGCCCACACCAAGGCGAGCGCCCGCGAGCTGGAGATCGCCGGCTATCTCGGCGGCCAGGACAGCTTCGACGCGGCGATGGGCAAGTTCGCCATCGCCTATGCGGACCAGGCCGAGCGCGACCATGCCGCGCTGAAGGCCGCGGTTCGCGCCGGCAAGATCGAGGTCCATACCGAGGCGTAGCCCCAAAGAAAAAGGCCGGATGTTTCCATCCGGCCTGCTTCGTTGGTTCGTGACGATTGCGGTTAAGCCAGCGCGCGGGCGACCTCTTCCATCTCGAAGCACTCGATGACGTCGCCCTTCTGGATGTTGTCGTAGTTCTCGAAGGCCATGCCGCATTCGAAGCCGTCCTTCACCTCGCGGACCTCGTCCTTGAAGCGGCGAAGGGTCTTCAGCGTGCCCTCGTGGATCACCACGTTGTCGCGCAGCAGGCGGACCTTGGCGCCGCGCTTCACGATGCCCTCGGTCACCATGCAGCCGGCGACCTTGCCGACCTTGGTGATGTTGAAGACCTCGCGGATCTCGGCATTGCCCAGGAACTGCTCGCGGAGGGTCGGCGACAGCATGCCCGAGAGGGCCGCCTTCACGTCATCCACCACGTTGTAGATGATCGAGTAGTAGCGGATGTCGACATGGTCGCGCTTCGCCATCTCGCGCGCCTGCGGGTTGGCGCGGACGTTGAAGCCGATGATCATGCCGCCCGAGGCGCGGGCCAGCGTCACGTCGGATTCGTTGATCCCGCCGACGCCGGAATGCAGCAGCCGCACCGCGACCTCGTCGGTCGAGAGGTTGTTCAAGCTGTTGACGATCGCCTCCACCGAGCCCTGCACGTCGGCCTTGACCACGACGGCGAGCTCCTTCGCCTCGCCCGCCTGGATCTTGGAGAACATCTGCTCCAAGGTGCCGCGGGCGCCGGCGGCGGCGACCTTCTGGCGCTGGGTGTGCTGGCGGAACTCGGTGATCTCGCGGGCGCGGGCCTCGGATTCGACGACCGAGAAGACGTCGCCGGCCTGCGGCGTGCCCTGGAGACCGAGCACCTCGACCGGGGTCGCGGGACCGGCGGACTCGACCGGATTGCCGCGATCGTCGAGGAGCGCGCGGACGCGGCCCCATTCGGTGCCGGCGACGAAGATGTCGCCGAC
>DATKNM010000053.1:0-5640 GCA_035541335.1 Binatia bacterium | reverse complement strand
GGCGGCAGGATGTTGCCGTTGACGCCGCGTAGACCCAAGGCGAGCACGTCGATGAAGAGCCGCGTGCCGCAGGTCGGGCACATCACACGTGGATTCCTCTTCAGCGTCCAGCTCGCCGGCGTGCCGCGCGTCACATTTACCGCCGCCGCCGGATAGACCGATTCCGGCACATACGCGGCGCCGTGCATCGCCTGGCAATCGTCGCAGTGACAATAGAACTCGGCGACCGGCTCGCCAGTGAGCTCGAGCTCCAGGGCGCCGCAGCGGCATTGCACACGCGTCATTCGGATGATTCCTTGCCTTTGAGGGAGAGGTGTCGACCGGCATAGGCGGGGCGGTATTTATAGGCCGGGATCGCGCACGTCGGAAGGATGGGAAACTCTTGCCCCGGACCGGGTTTGGACTATCGTAGCGGATCGCTGGTCCGCGCCTCGAAGAGGGAGACGTTTCATGGCCCGCACCGCTTCCGCGCGTTCCACCGCAGCTCGCGCCGCTGTGGCACCGATGCCCGAAACGCTGCTGCTGCAACCGAACGGCGGAATCCCGAACAACCCGCGCCTGCCGGTGCTGCTCTATCGCGGCGTGATGACCGGGAGCGGCGATCTCGCCGTGGGCTTCGAGGCGATGTTTGATCGCAACGGCTGGCCCGCTGCCTGGCGCAACGGCGTCTATGCCTATCACCACTATCACACCAAGGCGCATGAAGTGCTGGGGTTCGCCGCCGGCAGCGCGCGGCTGATGCTGGGCGGACCGAACGGTCGCGAGGTCACGGTCAATACGGGAGACGTGGCCTTGCTCCCCGCCGGCACCGGCCATTTCCGGATCTCGGCCAGCGCCGACTTCCTGGTGGTCGGCGCCTATCCGCCCGGCCAGCGCCCGGACCTCTGTCGCGGCGACGCGACGCCGGAGATGGTGGCGCAGATCGCCGGCGTGCCGTTCCCAGCCTCGGACCCGGTCACCGGACCGGGCGGCCCGATGCTCTCGCTCTGGCCGGCGCGCTGAACGCGCGCACTGCCGCTGCTCAACCGCGATAGCGCAACGCCTCGACCAGCAGGGCGAAACCCGGCGAGGATTGCCGGCGGCTCGGATAGTAGAGATGGTAGCCGGGGAAAGGCGCGCACCAGTCCTGCAGCACGCGCTTGAGCCGACGCTTGGCGACGTGGGGCTCGGCCAGGTCCTCCGGCACATAGGCGACGCCGAAGCCGGCGAGCGCGGCGGTCATGATCTGGGTCAGTCGGTTGAAGATGAGCTGGCCCTCGACACGCACCTTCAGCTCCCGACCTCCCTTCTCGAACTCCCAGGCATAGAGCGCGCCATAGGTCGGCAGGCGCACATTGATGCAATCGTGGCCGAGCAGGTCCTGCGGCTTCTTCGGAATGCCGTGCCTCTCGAAATAGGCGGGCGTCGCGACCGCCGCCATGCGCATATCCGGCGCGATGCGCACGGCGATCATGTCCTTGCCCACCTGCTCGCCATAGCGGATTCCGGCGTCGTAGCGAGCAGCGACGATGTCGGTGAGACCATAGTCGATCGCGACCTCGACTTTGATGTCGGGATATCGCGGCAGGAACTTCGCCAACGTTGGCCAGAGGACGGTCTCCGCAGCGTGCTCGGCGGTAGTGATCCGGACCGTCCCAGCAGGTTTGTCGCGAAGCGCGCCCAACGCGGCAAGCTCGACCTCGATCTCCTCGAAGCGCGGACCAATATTCGTGACCAGGCGCTCGCCCGCCTCGGTCGGGGCCACGCTGCGGGTCGTGCGGGTCAGCAGCCTGAGGCCGAGTCTAGCCTCGAGGCTGCGGATGGTGTGGCTGAGCGCCGATTGCGAGACGCCGAGCCGGGCGGCGGCCCGGGTGAAGCTGCGTTCGCTGGCGACGGTCAGGAAGGCCTGGAGGTCGTTCAGGTTCTCGCGCGGCATTCATGAGTTTCCTTCATAAGTTCATGCCGATCTTGCCATCTAGTCCTTACCGGTGAAACGGCCCACATGTCCGGCGCAGAATTGCCACCGTCGCAAAGGAATGTCCCATGCAGAAACGCAAACTCGGCAACAGCGGTCTTGAAGTCTCGGCGATCGGGCTCGGCTGCATGGGCCTCAGCTTCGGCTATGGCCCGGCGGTCGATAGCAAGACTGGTGTCGCGCTGATCCGCGCCGCGGTCGAGCGCGGCGTCACCTTCTTCGACACCGCGGAAGTCTATGGGCCCTTCGCCAACGAAGAGCTGGTGGGCGAAGCCCTGGCGCCGGTGCGCGACCGGGTCGTGATCGCGACCAAGTTCGGTTTCGACATCGACCCGAAGACCCGCAAGCAGCAGGGCCTGAACAGCCGGCCGGAGCACATCAAGGCGGTGGTCGAGGGATCGCTGAAGCGCCTGAAGACCGACGTCATCGATCTGCTCTATCAGCATCGCGTCGATCCCAACGTGCCGATCGAGGACACGGCCGGCGCGGTCAAGGACCTGATCAAGGCCGGCAAGGTCAGGCATTTCGGCCTCTCCGAGGCGGGAGTGAAGACCATCCGCCGCGCTCATGCGGTTCAGCCCGTGGCGGCGCTGCAGAGCGAATATTCGCTGTGGTGGCGGGAACCCGAAGCGGAGGTGATCCCGACGCTCGAGGAGCTCGGCATCGGGCTGGTACCTTTCAGCCCGCTGGGCAAGGGATTCCTGACCGGCGCGATCGACGCGAAGACGACTTTTGACAGCAACGACTTCCGCAACATCGTGCCGCGCTTCACGGCGGAGGCGCGGCAGGCGAACCAGGCGCTCGTGGATCGCCTGGGCGCGATCGCGGCGGAGAAGCGGGTGACGCCGGCGCAGATCGCGCTGGCCTGGCTCCTTGCCCGGAAGCCCTGGATCGTGCCGATTCCCGGTACGACCAAGCTGCACCGGCTCGAGGAGAATCTGGGTGCCGCCGTGGTCGAGCTCACGCCGGCGGACCTGCGCGAGATCGGCGATGCGCTGGCCGGCGTTCCAGTGCAGGGCGCCCGCTATCCGGAGCACTTGCAGAAGCTGGTTGGCAACTGAGAAATCTGTCGAATGCGGTCGGTCTCTGGGCTATCAAGCCCGGATGACCGACAGCACCGATCTCGAGATCTTCCTGGTGACGGCACCGGGCCTGGAATCAGCGCTCTCCGCGGAGGCGAAGGCCCTGGGATTCAAGGAGCCCAAGGCGATCAAAGGCGGGGTCATCATCCAAGGCGGCTGGCGCGAAGTCTGGCGCGCCAATCTCGAAGTGCGCGGCGCCGCCCGGGTGCTGGTCAGGATCGCCGCCTTCCGCGCCATGCATCTCGCCCAGCTCGACAAACGGGCGCGCAAGGTCGCCTGGGGCGAGGTGCTGCGGAAGGACGTCCCGGTCCGGGTCGAGGCCTCGTGCAAGGCCTCGCGCATCTATCACGCCGGCGCGGCGGCGCAGCGGATCGTCCGGGCGATCCAGGAGACGTTGGGCGCGCCGGTTTCGGACGACGCCGCGCTCGCCGTCAAGGCCCGGATAGACGACGATCTCTGCACCATCAGCATCGACTCCTCCGGCGACTCGCTCCACAAGCGTGGTCACAAGGAGGCGGTCGCCAAGGCGCCGATGCGGGAGAATCTGGCGGCTCTGTTCCTGCGCCTTTGCGGCTATGACGGGAGGGAGCCGGTGCTGGACCCGATGTGCGGCTCCGGCACCTTCGTGATCGAGGCGGCGGAGATCGCCGCCGGGTTGAAGCCGGGCCGGTCGCGCCGCTTCGCCTTCGAGCAGCTCGCCAACTTCGACCCGGCGACCTGGAAGAAGCTGCGGAGCGCGGGGCAGGGCGCCACGACGGCGCTGCGCCTCCACGGCAGCGACCGCGATGCCGGCGCAATCGCCATGGCCCGGGCCAACGCCGAGCGCGCGGGCGTCGCCGACCTCACCCAGTTCGCGCAGCATGCGATCAGCGATCTCGCCGCACCGGACGGACCGCCGGGTCTCGTCATCGTCAACCCGCCCTACGGCACGCGCATCGGCGACAGGAAGAAGATCGCGGCGCTCTACCAGGCGCTGGGGCGGACCCTGCGCGAGCGCTTCTCGGGCTGGCGGGTCGGCTTGGTGACCAACGAAGCGTCACTTGCGGCAGCAACCGGCCTGCCGTTCGGACCGCCGACGGGACCGGTCTCGCACGGCGGCCTGCGAGTCTGGCTGTACCAGACCGGGCCTCTGTCCTGAGCTATTTCGCCACCACGCCGGGCACGCCGCTCGCCAGCATCATCTGGCGCGCCTTCTCGCGGTAGAGCGGACGCACGTCGCGGGTCGGCGGGCGGCAGCGGCTGGAATCGAGGCCGACCAGCTCCATGCAGAGCTTGTCCAGGTAGCCGTCGCCGCTGGTGAAGCCCTTCTCGATCTCGACCCAGAGCTTGTAGAACGGCATCGCCTCCTCGACCATCATGCGCTGCACCTCGCTGTAGTCGCGCGCCTCCAGCCGATCCAGGAGCTTGATGCCCCATTCCGGCCAGTAATTGCAGAGATGCACCTCGAAGGCGCGGGCACCCATCATGTGGCTCATCGCGAAGAGCAGGTTGTTGTCGATGATGGTGAGCTTGCCGGCGAAATGCGAGACCACGTCCTCGAACTCCATCGCGTCGGTGCGCGGCGTCGCCCATTTGAGGCCGACCACGTTCGGGATCGCGCCGAGCTTGTCGGCCATCGCCAGCGAGATGCCTGAGGAGGTCCAGAATGTGTTGTAGACGATGATGCCGATATCCGCCGCCTCGGCCGCCGCCTGGACGTATTCGAGGAAGTCGCCCTCGGTATGGGTGAAGTAGAACGGGCAGGAGACCTGGATGAAGGAGCAGCCGATCTGCGCGGCCGTCTTGGCGAGCTGCTTCAGCTCCCGTGTGCTGGTGGTTTGCGCGCCCATGGCGACCGGCACGCGGCCGTTTGCCTCCGCCAGCACCGCTTCCGCCACCGCCTTCCGCTCGTCGAAGGTCATGGTCGAGAAGTCACCTGCGGCACCGCCGGCCAGCAGCACCGCGTTCCTGGCATTGATCCCGCGCGAGATCAGGAACTTGACATGCCGCCGGATCGCCGCGAGGTCGAGCTCCAGGTCCGGATCGCGGAACATGGTGGGCACGGTGATGTAGCAGCCTTCGAGGTCCGTCTTCAGCTTGTGCCGATCCATGTCGCGTCGCACCCGGTCATCTGCAGGCTGAACGTCGTCGACGCCAACGGCCGCCGGCGGATTGCCGTCATCCGCCGCTGAGCGCCTCGACCAGCCTTGTCTTCAGGAAGGGGCCGCGTGAGCGCGGCCGCCGATCACCCGCGGATCATGGCGCGGGCGGCGGTTCGGGATTTGACGATGCGTGACAAGGATTTGACCGGCCCGGACCGTCAGGCGGCGGCACGACCCCGGATGAGATCGGCGGCCTTCTCCGCCGCCATGATGACCGCGGCGTTGATGTTGCCGGTCGGCATGTCCGGCAGCACGGAGGCATCGACCACGCGCAGGCCCTCGGTCCCGCGCACCCGCAATGCGAGATCGACCACCGCATCCCTGTCGTTGTCCGGCCCGAGCTTGCAGGTGCCGAGCGGGTGATGGACCGTGATCGAGGTCTTCCTGATGTGCTCGTCGATGGCGGCATCGCTGTTCTTGTCGCTGCCGGGGAAGAACTCGCGGGCGATGAAGGGCTGCATCG
>DATKNM010000052.1:0-13961 GCA_035541335.1 Binatia bacterium | reverse complement strand
GGCATCGCTCTGAAGCGCGCCCAGGAGGACCTGCATCGCCAGGGCACCGAGCGCGAGCACATCGACCCGGTGCTCGATCCGTTGAAGACCGCCTATCGCAACCTCGCCTGGGCGGCGCAGGCGCTGCCGGGCTTCGAGCTCCTGAGCTTCGACCAGGCCTGCTGCGCACCGCAGCAACCGGGAAAGCCGCACTGATCAAGAAACGGGAGGAACTGCCATGAGCGACTATTCGATCTGGGTGCTGGAATACGCCTACGTCCCCAAGTACCACATGAGCGGCATCATCTATGGCGCGCACAATGAGGGCTATCGCAAGCTGCCCTACGGCTATGTCGTCATCAAGGGCAAGGGCCGGGTCGCGATGGTGGACGTCGGCTTCAACAACAGGGACCTCGGCGCCAAGTTCGCCTCGATGTACGGCGTGGAGAACTGGCGTTCCCCGCGCGAGATCCTGGCGCAATGCGACGTGACGCCGGAGCAGGTGACCGACATCTTCGTCACCCACGCGCATTTCGACCATATCGGCGGCACCAGCGAATTCCCCAACGCCCGCTTCTACATCCAGGAGCAGGAGCTCTCCAAATGGATCTGGGCGATGTCCATGGGGCGCAAGTTCAGCTTCCTCACCGGCGCAATCGACCCGGCCGACATCATGCGGATGGTCAATGCCGCGAAGGAGGGGCGCCTGGTCGTGGTCGACGGCGACCGGGAGGACGTGCTGCCGGGCATCGACATCCACGCCGCGCTCGACAGTCACACCTGGGGCTGCATGTACGTGCGGGTGCGCAACGACGGCAAGCCGGACAGCGCCGACAGCTTCGTCTTCGCTGGCGACCTGGTCTATTGCATGGAGAATCTGCGCGGGCGCAACGAGGGCGACGGGACCTATATCCCGGTCGGCCTCGCCGTCGGCAGCCAGTACAACCTGCTCGCCGCCACCGATCGCATGTTGGGCATGGTCGGCAACGAGGTGAAACGGGTCATCCCGGTCCACGAGGAGCGGCTCAAAGACCTTTATCCTTCGCGGCTGAACAAGGAGGGGCTGCAGGTGATCGAGATCTGCCTCGCCCCCGGCGAGAAGAGCCGCGTGCACTAGCTGGCCTCTCTCTAAGGAGCAGGCGGGCGGCGCGGCCGCGCCTCTCGCCTGTTCTGCTCAGACGTACAATTGCCAGAGCTGCCGGCCCAGCGCCTTGGCGACATCGACGACCATCGGGCCGACCCTGGCGATGGCGTCCTTCAGAAGATCTTGGGAGACGTCCAACGTCACCGACCAGTCCTGGATCTCGGAATTCTCGCGAATGTCGATCCGTTCGCGATCACATCTGCTTGATCCGGCCATGTCTCCCGCCATTTTTCCTCCCCGGACTCCGCCTCTCTCCCATGCAAACGAACGATGCGTTGCGGTCAACCATCGGTCGTCGAATTCGTTGCATGCCCGGATATCCCATCGCCCTGAATCTAGCGATTCGATGGAGAGTGATCAGTGACGGCGGTCACCACCGCGGCGGCATGACGCGCTCCGGATCTAGGCTGGAGTGGGCCGCCGCTACTCCGGCGCAGGTTGTGCGGCCCAGGATCGATAGGCCGTCGCGGCCAGCCAGCCGGCGTCGATGGGGAGGGTGATGCCGGTGATCGCAGACGCCGCCTCGGAGCAGAGGAAATGGATCGCTTCCGCGACATCGGCCGGCAGCACAAAGCGGCCGAGCGCCGTGGCCGCGGTCACCGCCTTCGGGTCGCGCTGCCCGGAATCGATCCGCGCCTGCATCGCGGGCGTGAGCGTGTAACCGGGCGCGACGGCATTGACGCGGACCTGGTATGGTCCGAGCTCGGCGGCGAGGGTCTCCGTGAGGAGCACGATCGCCGTCTTGGTTGCCTCGTAGGCGGGCTGCGCGGAGCAGCGGAAGCTGTTGATCGAGGCGAGATTGATGATGCTGCCGCGCTTCCGTTCCTTCATCGACCGTCCGAACACCTGGCAGCATGCGACCGTGCCGAGATAGTTCACCCGCAGGATCCGCTCCGCCTCGACGAGCGACATGTCGAGAACGCGGGTCGCGTTCTGCAGGATGCCGCCTGAATTGACCAGGATCTCGACCGATCCGAAGTCGGGCTCGATGTCGGACGCGACCGCACGAATGGCCGTCGCGTCGGTGACGTCGCAGCGCCAGAACCGCGCATTCCCCGACCCGGCGGCGATCGACCCGGCGACGGCTTCGCCTTTGGCCGGGTCGATGTCGAGCACGGCGATGCGATGACCTGCCTTTGCCAAGCGCCGCGCTGCGGCCTCGCCGATTCCACTACCTCCGCCGGTAACGACGGCGACCGGGCCTGCGGTCATCGGTCCACCTCGGCCCGTTTGCGGCGGCGGAGTTCATCCGTCCCGCCTGGATCGAGGCGCAGGTTGTCGGCATCGATCACCACGCCGAAACCGAGGCGGGCAAAGCCTGCGGAGATCTTTCCGTCGGCGACGTCCGCCAGCACGAGCGCCGGGTCGCGTTCCAGCGGATTGCCATAGCCGCCGCCACCGGCCTGCTCGTGACGGAGGACGCAGCCGGCCGCAATTTCCCGCGTGGTCTTGCTGGGCAATGATTCCGGAACGGTGTCGGGATCGAGGACATTCAGCGAGGGGGCCGCCGCGCCGCCGCCCGCGAGGCCATAGGGAAGATGGCTGTGGCGGTCGGCGCGGATCTGCATCGTGGCCGAAGACGCGAGCAGGCGGTACTGGCGCACGAGGCCGAGCCCGCCGCGGAACTTGCCGGCGCCGCAGGAATCCGGACGGAAGCCGTATTCCTCCACCAGGATCGGGAAGCGATCTTCCAGCGTCTCCACCGGCATGTTCGACATGTTCTGGGAGGGATTGGTGATCCCCTCGATGCCGTCCTTGTCGGCGCGGGCGCCCCAGGCGCCGTTGATCATGTCGACCAGGATGAAGGGCTCGCGGGTCTCGGCGTCGCGGCCGCCGAAAGCGATCACGGTGTTCCCGCCTTCGCCGGCCGCCACCACCCGGTCGGGCACGATCTGCGCCAGTGCGCCCATGACGGCGTCGACCACGCGGTATCCGGTCAGGGCGCGCGCCGCGACCGCCGCGGGAATCTCCGGGTTGAGGATGCTGCCCTTCGGCGCCGTCACGGTGATGCAGCGATAGACGCCGGCATTGTTGGGCACGTCGTGGTCGAGAGCGCAGCGGATCGTGAGGTAGGTCGCCGATTTCACGAACGAGAGGGTGCTGTTGATGGCACCTTTCACTTGGGGCGCGCTGCCGGTGAAATCTACGGTGAGATGGTCGCCCTCGACGACGATCGTGCATGCGATCGGAATCGCCCGGTCGTCGAAGCCGTCGCCGTCGATATAGTCGGTGAAGCTGTAGCGCCCGCGCGGCCAGGCGGCGATCGCCTGGCGCGTGAGGCGTTCGCCATAGTCGATCAGGCGCTCGAAGTGCAGGCGGGATTCCGCCTCGCCATGCTGCTCGATCAGGCGGCAGAACTCGCGCTCGCCGATGCCGCAGGTGGCAAGCTGCGCCTCGAGATCGCCGATCACCAGGTCCGGCAGGCGGACATTGCGGCGGATCAGCTCCACCAGCGTCTCGTTGCGCACGCCGCGTTCGTAGAGCTTCAGCGGCGGAATGCGTAGCCCTTCCTGGTAGATCTCGGTGGAATCCGCGGCGTTCGAGCCGGGCACGCGGCCGCCGACGTCGCAATGGTGCGCGATCACCACGGCATAGCCCTGCAGCCGGTCGGCGATGAAGATCGGCTTGAACATGAAGATGTCGGGAAGGTGCATGCCGCCGGCGTAGGGGTCGTTGAAGATCACCACGTCGCCCGGCGCGAGCTTGCCGTCGAAGGTCGCCAGCATGGATTCGACGGCGTCGGGTACGGCGCCGAGATGGAGCGCCACGGTCTTTGCCTGGGAAAGGATACGTCCCTCCGCATCGCAGAGCGTGCAGGAATAGTCGAGCACGTCTCGCACGATCGGTGAGCGCGCCGTGCGCATGACGGTGTAGGCCATATCGTCGACGATAGTGTCGAGCGCACTCTTGATGATGGCGAAGGTGAAGGGATCGTCGGCCGGTCTAGGCATGGGCCAGCCTCCGCGGCTTCGCCGTGCGGCCACGCGCCGGCAGCTCGGCGATCAGGTTGCCCAGAGAATCCGCCGAGACGGTCACCTCCGGCGGAACCACGATGGTGCTGTCCGGGCTCTCGATCAGGAGCGGACCGGCCAGCGCGCCGGTGACGGCATCGCGCGCGATGACCGGAACATCGCGCCAATCCGCGTCCCGCCCCAGCCTTGCGGCGCGCGTGGCCTTGGCGACATCCGCGCTGCCCGGCAGGTCGAGGCGCGCGAAGTCCAGCTTGCCCCGGCGCAGACCTCGCGCCAGCAGCCTGAGGCTGGTCGATTCGATCTCGTCCGACGAGGCATAGTGGTAGAGCCTGCGATAGCGGTCGAGGAAATCCCGTCTGAGCACGGTCCGCGAATCCGCGGTGAGAGCGGCCGGCAGAGGCACGGGAATGGCGGTGTCCTGGCCGAGAAAACGGAGGTCGAGCGAGAAGCCGACGTCCACGTCCGCCGCGGCAAATCCTTCTTGCGACATGCTGTCGAGCGCTTCGTCCCGCAGGGCCGCCATCAGCCATGTGGCGTTGTCGACATCGAAGGCGGAGAGGCGTCCGGCGCAGGGACGGATGAAGTAGCGTTCGACATCGCCGGTCAGCATGCCCATCGCCGTGAAGACTCCGGGCATCCGGGGAAACAGGACGCGCGGGATGCTGAGCGCCGCGGCGAGGTCACAGCCGTGCAGCGGGCCGCTACCGCCGAAGGCGAGCAGGGTGAAATCCCGGGGATCGACGCCGCGCTCCACGGTCACGGCGCGGATCGCGCGGGTCATGTTGGAGTTGACCACGTCGCGGATGCCGCAGGCCGCCGTGTCGACATCGATGCCGAGCGGCGTCGCGATGGCGCGGTCGATGGCGGCGCGGGCCGCCTCGCGATCGAGCTGCAGCGCGCCGCCGGCAAGCCGCTCCGGCAGCAGGCCGAGGGCGACATTGGCATCGGTGACGGTCGGCTCTGTTCCGCCTCGACGATAGCAGGCGGGGCCCGGTTCGGCGCCGGCGGAGAGTGGCCCGACATGCAGCAACCCGCCGGGATCGAGCCAGGCGATCGATCCGGCGCCGCTGCCGACCTCCGCCACGTCGATGGTCGGCACGCTCATCATGTAGCCGCCGGCCTTGATGAATCGGCTCGGCGTGCTGATGCCGTCCCGGAACTCGTATTCCGTGGTGCGCGTCAGCTCACCGCCCTGCACCAGCGAGGCCGATGCCGTCGTGCCACCCATGTCGAAGACGATGAGGTCCGCGACTTCCGAAGCGGCGCCGAGGCGGGCGGCCCCGACGACGCCGGCGGCCCGGCCCGACGAGATGAAGAAGACCGGCTTCGATTCCGCCGTGTCGGAGGCCGCGAGGCCGCCATTGGAATTGCCGACCGAAAGCGGCGCGGTGATCCCGATCTCGCGCAACGCGAGGCGGAGGCGTTTCAGATAGCCGGCGAGGATCGGCTGGACATAGGCGTTCACCACCGCCGTGCTGGTGCGCTCGTATTCGCGCTGCTCCGGCAGCACGGAGACCGAGGTAGTGACCGGCAGGTCGGGGAAGGCCGCGCGGACGGCGTCCTCGGCGGCGCGCTCATGGGCGGGGTTGCGGTAGGAATTGATGAAGCAGATCGCCAGCGACTGCACGCCGAGGGCGACCAGTTCGCCGGCGATGGCGACCACTTCGTCGGGATTGATCGGCTTCAGTACCTTGCCGCGGGCGTCGATGCGCTCGTCGATCTCCCGGCGCAGCTGGCGCCGCACCAGGGGCTGGGGCTTGTCCCAGGTGAGATCGAACATGTCGGGCGTGCGCAGCCGGCCGATCTCGAGCACATCGCGGAACCCCCTGGTGGTGAGCAGCCCGGTCCTTGCCCCGGCTTTCTGCAGCAGCGTGTTGGAGCCGACGGTGGTGCCATGGAGTACGTCGCCGATGTCGGAGGGCGAGAGGCCAGCGTCCTGCAGGATCAGGCGAATGCCGCTGATGACGGCTTCCTCCGGCCGGGCCGGAGTCGAGGGGACCTTGCGCGAGAAGCAGCGGTCGGCGGGATCGAGCAGCACCAGGTCGGTGAAGGTTCCACCGATATCGACGCTGATCGAGGCCCGGCGCGTCATTCAGCCTCGCAGCTTAACGACTTTGAGATCGGCCTGGCCTTCGCCGCGAAACAGGCTCCGCCAGGCCGGCGGCATTTCCATCTCCCAACGGCGGAAGTCCGCGATCACACGCTGCTCCTCCAGCGCCGGCAGCTCCGCCATCGGCGGCAGGACCCGGCGCCATGCATCATCGTCCAGCGCGGCCGCGAGCAGGCCCTTCACCGACGCGATGAATGGGCGGCGCGAGAGGATCATGTCTCCGGAGAGAATGTACGGCAGGAAGCGCCGGCGCTCGAAGGCATTGCCGGCATCGAGCATGGCCCGCATCAGCCGCGGCATCACGTTGCCGAGGCCGCAGATCGTGCCGCGTGCCCCGCTTGCCATCACCTGGGGCAGATGCACCTCGGTGCCGGTGAAGATGGAGAGATGCGAGAACCGCTTCAGGATGCCTTCGGTGAAATCGACATCTCCGCCACTGTCCTTCACGCCGGCGATGATCTTCGGAAACCGCTCTTCGAGGCGGCGGATCACGTTGGGCGTCACCGGCACGCCGCAGATATCCGGGAAGTGATAGAGGTAGAGCCGGAAGTCGTCGCGTCCGACCGCCTCGATCACGCGGGCGTAGAAGCGGAAGGTCCCGTCCTCGGTGATGCCGCCGCGATAGACGCAGGGCGGCATCAGCAGGGCGCCGTGGAGACCGAGATCGAGCGTCGCCCGCGCCAGCTCGACGACATCGGGGACTGCCAACGCGCCGATCGAAGCGATCGCGCGCTTCGGCGCAATGCCGCCGGCAAGCACGGCTTCCAGGCTTCCGCGCCGGTCGGCCACGGTGAACTCGGCGCCCTCGCCGGTGGTGCCGAAGAGGGTGACCCCGTCACAGCCATCCGCCATCAGGTCGCGGCAGCGCCGCAACAACCGGTGCGAATCCGGATGGAGTTCCGGCGTGATCGGAGTGGCGACGGCGACGATCAGGCAGTCGGTCGACGGCAAGCCGGTCACTTCGGACTCCTTATGAGTGCGCTTCCCGACACGGCGATCCCATCCCACGCCGATTCTTGTGCCTATAATGATTGCTGATTGCTGATTGTCAACAATATGCCTTGACCTGGAATCGGGTCGCGTGCAGCATCGGCGCATCCAGACGGCCGGAATTTGGGGGTGGGCTTGGTTGGAGCGGGCGTGGAAGCTCGGGAGACTGCGATGAAGGCGGGCGGCGAGAAGCTCGACCGGCGGTCGCTCGACCACCGGGTAGCCGACATCCTTCGCGGCCAGATTCTCGGCGGCGCCTTGCCGCCCGGTCATCGCCTGGTCGAGACGGCGCTCGCCGAAAGCCTTGCCATCAGCCGCGGCACCCTGCGCGCCGCTCTGCGGGCGCTCACCCATGAAGGCCTGGTCACCCAGGTCGCCTACACCAAGTGGATGGTGCCTGAGCTCTCGCCGGCGGACGCCTGGGAACTCTACACGCTGCGCGGCAGCCTGGAAGGCCTGGCCGCCCGGCTGGTGGCCGAACGCCAGCGTCCCGACGCCATCGCCGCGGTGCAGACGGCTTTCGACCGGCTCGTCACTGCTGTCGCGGCGGAGAGCCACAAGGACGTGGCGACCGCCGACGCCGGATTGCACAAGGCGATCGTGACGGCGGCCGGCCATCGCCGGCTGCTCGATCAATACCAGCTGCTGGAGCAGCAGATCCGCCGCTACATCGTCTGGACCAACGCCACGATCGTCGATCTGCACCAGATGGTGCCGGCGCACCAGCCGCTGGTCGAGGCGATCCTGGTCGGCGACATCGAAAGCGCGGCGCGGTTGGCGCAGGAGCACAACGCACCGGAAGTGGATCAGGCGGCGGCCGATCTCGTGCGCCATCAGGCGGCGCAGCGAACGGCGAACGGAAAGGCGGACGCCACCGGAAGCTGATCGATGCGAGAGAGAATCGACGCCCCGCACCGGGAACCAAGTCGAACAAGAACCGCAACCAGGGAGGTCAACATGCGCACAGGAAGCACCATCGTCGGCCGGCCGTTCGGCCGCCGCGTCGTTCTGGCGGGCGCCGCCGGGGCTCTCGCCATGCCGTTCGTCTCGCGCCGGGGCTTCGCCGCGGGCAAGCCGTTCCGCATCTCCACGCCGGGCACGCCGGACGAATGGCAGTCGAAGGCGCTGGAGAAGTTCAAGGAAGAGATCGACAAGTCCAATCCCGGCCTGCTGGACGTGCAGATCCATTACAACGGCACGCTGTTCGCCCAGGGCACCGAGATCGAGGCGATGCAGCGCGGCAATCTCGAAGTCGGCATGGTCTCGCCCCAGGACATCGCGACGCTGATCTCCGATTACTCGATCTTCACCACCGGCTATCTGATGCGCGATCCGGCGCATCTCGACGCAGTCTATGACGGCGACATCGGCACCGAGTACAAGACCCGGGTCGAGAAGGAAGTGAAGATCCACATCGTCCGAAGCCAGTATCTCGGCACGCGTCACGTCATCCTCCGCAAGGAGAAGGACGTGAAGACGCCGGCGGACATGGCGGGTCTGAAGCTGCGCATGCCGGGCTCCGAAGCCTGGCAGTTCCTCGGCAATGCGCTCGGAGCCCAGGCGACGCCGCTCGCCTTCGAGGAAGTCTACCTCGCCATGCAGACCGGCACGATCGACGGCCTGGAGAATCCGCTGCCGGATGCCGAGGCGGCGAAGTTCTACGAGGTCTCGAAGCAGGTGGTGCTGACCAGCCACATGGTCTCCAACACCTTCTTCGCCGTGGCCGGCGGCTTCTGGGGCGGTCTTTCGGACGACGAGAAGAAGGCGATCGAGACCGCTGAGGCGACCGCCAAGAAGTTCAACGACGACGGCGTCGTCTCGACCGAGAAGGACGCGGTCTCGTTCTTCGAGGGCAAGGGCAACAAGGTGACGACGCCCGATGTCGATGCCTTCCGTAAGCAGGTGTTGGACAAGTTCCTGCATTCCGACTTCGCCAAGAGCTGGCCGGCCGGGATGCTCGACCGGATCCAAAAGGCCGGCGCGTAACGCCCGAGAAGCCGGGGTAACCTGCATGTCCTTGCTGATCGCAAGGATCAGACGGGGCTGCGAACTGGCCGCGGCGGCCATGTTCGCAGCCATGTTCTGCTCCTTCATCATCGGCGTGGTGGCGCGCTACGTGTTCGACAATCCGGTCTCCTGGTCGATCGAGGTCTGCTCGATCGCCTATGTCTGGATCGTGTTCTTCGCCAGCGCCACTTTCGTCACCGCGAAGCAGCACATCACCTTCGACATGCTCTACGGCTCGCTCGGCGCGAAGGCCAAGCGGGTCTTCGCGCTGATCAGCGCCGCCAGCCTGCTGGTGGTGTTCGTGGCCGGATTGCCGCAGACCCTCGACTACATCGCCTTCGTCGGCAACAAGCGGACGCTGATCCTGCACATCCCGCTCGATCTCATCTACGGCTGCTTCGGTGTCTTCGCGGTCATGACGATCGTGCTGGCCGTGGTGCGGCTGCGCAGGCTGCTGGGTCGCGACTGGCAGTCCAATATCTGACCCGGGATCCAGCATGAGTCATGCCGCCATCGCCATGCTGATCCTGTTCTTCGCGTGGAGCGCGATCGGCATGCCGGTCGGCTACGCGATGCTGAGCTCGGCCTTCGTCTATCTGTTCCTGAACGGCCAGGATATCGGCCTGGTCGCCTCGCAATCCCTCAACGGCCTGTTCCGCAGCTTCGTGTTGCTGGCGGTGCCGCTCTTCATCGTCGCCGCCGACATCATGAACGCCGGGACGCTCAGCGAGCGCTTGCTGAAATTCGCCGTGCTGATCGTCGGGCGGATCCGCGGCGGCCTCGCCCATGTGACCGTCGTCGCCAGCATGATCTTCTCCGGCATGAGCGGCAGCGCCATCGCCGACGCCGCCGGCCCGGGCAAGCTGATGATCCAGATGATGCTGAAGGAGGGCGGCTATACGCCGGGCTTCGCCGGAGCCTTGACCGCCGCCGCCGCCACGATCGGGCCGATCATCCCGCCGTCGATCCCCATGGTGCTCTACGCCATGGTGGCGAACACCTCGGTCGGCTACCTCTTCCTGGGCGGCGTCTTGCCGGGCGCGTTGATGGGGCTCTCGCTGATGGCGGTGATCGCGGTCGTCGCCCGGCGCGACAACCTGCCGGTCGAGCCGGCGCCGCCGCTGCGCACGGTTCCCGGGATCATGCGGGATTCGGTCCCGGCCCTGCTGCTGCCGGCGATTCTGCTCGGCGGCATCTATTCCGGCGCCGTCACGCCGACCGAGGCCGCCGCCGTCGCCGCCGCCTATGCGCTGTTGCTCGCCTGCGGGGTCTATCGCGCGGTCAGCTTCTGGCAGCTGACGGAGCTCTTCGTCGGCGCCGCGCGCTCGACCGCCAGCGTCGCGCTGGTGGTCGCCGGTGCGCTGCTGATCAACTACGTGATCGCCGCCGAGCAGATCCCGAACATGATCGGTGCCTGGATCGCGACGCTGCACGTCTCCGCCTTCGGATTCCTGTTGATCATCAATCTCCTCTTCCTGGTCCTCGGCTGCTTCCTCGACACCCTGCTGATGCTGCTGGTGATCGTGCCGATCGTGATGCCGTCGATCCGGGAGCTGAACATCGATCCTGTCCATTTCGGCGTCACCACCATCGTGAACCTGATGATCGGCATGATCACGCCGCCCTACAGCGAGCTGCTGTTCGTCGTCACCGGCATCACCGGGATCCCGCTCACCTCGATGTACAAGCACATCTGGGTCTTCATCGTCGCGCTGGTGATCGCCCTCGTGCTCATGCTGGCTTTCCCGGAGGTCGTGCTCTGGCTGCCGATGAAGTTCGGCTATCAGCCGGGCAGCTGACCGCAATCGCATTGTTGAAAGATCCGCCATGCCCGCCATGAAAGACCTGGTCAACGGAACGCCCCGCTACCGCCACTTCATCAACGGCGACTGGGTCGATTCCACCAAGAAGGAATGGATCGAGGTCGAGAATCCGGCGACCGGCGAGACCATCGCCAGCGTACCGAGGGGAACGGCCGACGACGCCGACCGCGCCTGCGTCGCAGCCCAGCTCGCACAGGCGGCCTGGGAGGGGCTGCCGCCGGTCGAGCGCGGGGCATTGCTTCGGAAGCTGGCACAGCTGATCCTGGAGAACCGCCAGCGGCTCGCCCATCTGGTGGTGGCGGAGCAGGGCAAGCCGATCCAGGAAGCGCGCGGCGAGATCGACGGAACCGCGCTCTATCTCACCTACGCCGCGGAAGAGGCGCGGCGCATCACCGGCGATATCATCCCCTCCGACAATGCGGACGAGCAGGTCTGGATCCAGCGGGTCGCCCATGGCGTGGTGCTGGGCCTGACCGCGTGGAACTATCCGGCGGCCTTGACCACGCGAAAGATGGGACCGGCCCTGATCGCCGGCAATACCATCGTCCTCAAGTCCCATGAAGGGACGCCGCTCTCCGCCTTCGAGATCGCCCAGCTCTCGGTCCAGGCGGGCTTCCCGCCCGGCGTCATCAATGTGGTGAGCGGCACCGGCGACGGCGTCGGCACGGCGCTGGTGAAGCACCCGATCCCGCGGCTGATCACGTTGACCGGCAGCGTCCGTGCCGGCAAGGAGATCTTCCGCAACGCGGCGGACGACCTGAAGATCCTCCGCCTGGAGCTCGGCGGCAAGGCGCCTTTCATCGTCGCCGAGGACGCCGACATCGGGGCCGCGGTCAAGGCTGCGGTCGCCTCGCGTTTCGAGAACTGCGGCCAGATCTGCATCAGCAACGAACGCATGTACGTGCACGAGCGGATCGCCGAGGAGTTCACCGCGAAGTTCGTCAAGGCGGTCAAGGCGCTGAAGGTCGGCGACCCTCTCGGCATGGTGGATGTCGGGCCGAAGTTCAGCGCGGCGGAGCTCGACAAGGTGGAGCGCCTGGTGAAATCGGCAACCGATTCCGGCGCCAGGGTGCTGGCCGGCGGCCGGCGCCTGACCGAGGGCGAGTTCGCCCGCGGCCATTGGTTCGAGCCGACCGTGCTGACCGCGGCCGACAACCGCATGTCCATCATGCAGGACGAGGTGTTCGGTCCGGTCATTCCCGTGATGACCGTGACCGACTTCGACGAGGGGCTGCGCCTCGCCAATGAATCCCGCTACGGCCTCTCGGCCTATGTCTTCACCAAGGACCTGCGGCGTCTCATGCGGCTGGTGCGCGAGCTGAAGTTCGGCGAGATTTACGTGAACCGGCCGGGCGGCGACGCCGTGCATGCCCACCATGCAGGGATGCGCTGGAGCGGCATCGGCGGCGAGGACGGCAAGTACGGCCTCGACGCCTATTTCCAGAAGAAGACCATCTACGTGAACTACGCCTAGTGCCGGCGATCGCCCGGCCATCGCGCGCGTGGCGATGACTCCGACCTGGCCGCCGCGCATCGGACTCGGTGCACGGCTGCGCCATGCCGTCGGCCGCACCCTGCTGCGGGCACGGAGCGCGGAAGAGATGAAGGAGCTCGCGCAGTTGCGCCGGCGCCTCGGGCAACCCGGCACCATACTCTGCCTCGGCAACGGGCCGTCCTCGGAAGGCGCCGGGCTCCACACCGACTTCGATTGCCTGTTCCGGGTGAACTGGATCTGGCGGCAGCGCGCCTTCCTGATCGAGCCCGACCTGGTCTTCACCGCCGACCCCGACCTGCCGCCGCCGGGCAGCCGCGCGATCCTCGGCTTTCCGACCGCGGCCGCCGCAGACCGGATCCTGCGCGCGCACCTTCGCCAGGATCGATCGCCGGCCGCGTGGTTCACGGTTCCCGATCTGTCGCCCGAGCTCGCCGCGGGGCGCTGGCCGGCCTATCCGACCAATGGCGCGCTCATGATCGGGGTCGCCGCCGCCTTACGGCCGCAGCGGTTGGTGATCGCCGGGATCGATCTCTATCAGGACCCTGAGGGCAAGTATCCCGGCGCCAGCGACGAGCCGAACGAATATGGCGACCTCCACGATCGGAACACCGACCTGGACTACATGCGGACAGCGCTTTCCGGCTATGACGGGGAGCTGGTGATCCTCAGCGCCGCGCTCAAAAGCTCGCTTAAGACGGTGTAGCGATCGCGACGCGCGATGTTGGAATAGCTGGAGCGGGTGAAGGGAATCGATCCCTCGTCGTAAGCTTGGGAAGCGGATCTTCCTCCCCGGTGGGTCAAAGACTTTTCCATAACCATCAATAATATCAGTCTGTTAGCGTTCACCTCCTTTCGTGCTTTCGTACGAATTCAGGATACGTGTGCCAAGTTGCGCCAGAGGGTGCGAATAAGAGCCGGCGGAGAATATTAAGTTTCGATCGCCAGCAGGCTGTCGCGTACCCGAGTCAGATGTTGGTGGATCAGGCGACGCGCCTTCTCGGCGTCGCGCTGCTTCAAAGCGTCGACCAGGGCGCTGTGTTCCATGTCGTATTGGGCACGCCGCGCGTCGGTCAGGCTCTTCTGCTTCAGGCGGTGCCAGTGGGGCTGGTGGCGGGCGGTGTTGATCGCCTCGCAATAGTCGATCAGCAGCTGGTTCTTGGTGGCGCGGAACACCGAGAGGTGAAGCGCCGCATCCCAATGTTCGAACTCGGCGATGCCCTTGGCGGCGAGGCTCTTCCTCAGGATCTCCTCGATCTCGGCGAGGTCGTCGCTGTTGGCGCGGTGGGCGGCGAGGGCTGCCGCCTGGGGTTCGATAATGAGGCGAACTTCCATGACCTCGGCCGGGCTCGCGTCGCCCATATGGGTGCCGACCCCCGGCAGGCTGCCGCGGCCCTTGGCACGGACATAGGTGCCACGGCCGACCACGCGGATCAGGTCGGCA
>DATKNM010000051.1:0-15744 GCA_035541335.1 Binatia bacterium | reverse complement strand
GAGCGCAAGATCGTGCGCTACCTGAAGTCGATCCAGGGCGCGCATGGCGGCTGGCCGCTGTTCCACGGCGGCGACTTCAACATCTCGGCCAGCGTGAAGGCCTATTACTGTCTGAAGATCTGCGGCGAGGATATCGGGCAGGACCACATGCGCCGCGCGCGGGAGGCGATCCTGGCGCATGGCGGCGCCAGGACCTCGAACATCTTCACGCTGATCCAGCTGGCGCTGTTCGGCCAGGTGCCCTGGCGCGCGGTGCCGGTGATGCCGATCGAGCTCATCAACATGCCGCGCTGGTTCCCGGTCCATCTCGACAAGGTGAGCTACTGGTCGCGGACCGTCATCGTGCCGCTGCTGGTGCTGATGCTGAAGAAGCCGCAGGCACGCAATCCCAAGAAGATCCACATCCAGGAACTCTTCACCGTGCCGCCGGAGCAGGTCACGAACTGGTACAACATGAGTCGCAAGGGCGCCTGGGCCAGCTTCTTCCGCGGCGTCGATCGCGTGCTGCGACGGGTCGAGTGGATGTTCCCGAAAGGCGGCCGCGAGAAGGCGCTCAAGAAGGCGGTCGCCTGGGTGACCGAGCGGCTGAATGGCGAGGACGGGCTGGGCGCGATCTATCCCGCCATGGCGAACAGCGTGATGATGTTCGATTGCCTCGGCTATCCCAAGGATCATCCCGACCGCGCGATCGCCATGCGCTCGATCGAGAAGCTGATGGTGATCGAGGAGGACCGCGCCTATTGCCAGCCCTGCCTCTCGCCGGTCTGGGACACGGCGCTCGCGGCCCATGCGCTGCTCGAGGTCGGCGGCGAGGCGGCGGCGCGGGTCGAGCCGGCGACCGAATGGCTCCGGAAGCTGCAGATCACCGACGTGGCCGGCGACTGGGCATCGGCGCGCCCCAACGTGCGGCCGGGCGGCTGGGCCTTCCAATACGCCAACCCGCACTATCCCGATGTCGACGACACGGCGGTCGTCGCGATGGCGCTCGACCGTTTCGACGCCGCGGCGAGCCGCGAGGCGATCGATCGCGGCGCGGAATGGATCCTCGGCCTGCAGAGCAAGAACGGAGGCTGGGGCGCCTTCGACGCCGACAACGAATACTACTACCTCAATCACATTCCGTTCGCCGATCACGGCGCGCTGCTCGATCCGCCGACCGCCGATGTCTCGGCGCGCTGCCTCGGCATGCTGGCGCAGCTCGGCTACAAGATGGACGATCCGCGGGTGAAGGCGGCGGTCGACTATTTGCTGCGCGAGCAGGAGCCGGAGGGCTGCTGGTTCGGCCGCTGGGGCACGAACTACGTCTACGGCACCTGGTCGGTGCTGTGCGCGCTGAACGCGATCGGGCTGCCGCACGACCACCCGGCGATGCGCAAGGCGGTGCAGTGGCTCGAAGGCAAGCAGCGGTCTGACGGCGGCTGGGGCGAGAGCGGCGCCAGCTATTGGGACGACAAGCCCCGCGGCGAAGGCCCGGTCTCGACGCCCTCGCAGACCGCATGGGCGGTGCTGGGCCTGATGGCGGCGGGGGAGGTCGAATCCGAGGCGACCCGCCGCGGCATCAAGTTCATCGCGGAGACCCAGGCCGATCACGGCCTCTGGGACGAGGACGAGTACACGGCGGTCGGCTTCCCGCGCGTGTTCTATCTTCGCTATCACGGCTATCGTGCGTTCTTCCCGCTCTGGGCATTGGCGCGGTACCGCAATCTGAAGCAGGGCAATTCCCGCCAAGTCCTGCACGGCATCTAGGCGACGCCGTGCCGATCGGCGTCATCACCGGGATGGCAAGCGAGGCGCGGCTGCTGCGCGGCCTCGGGGTCGAGGCGATCGCGACCGGCGGCGATCCGAGGGCGACCCGCGCGGCGATCGCCGACCTGATCGGCCGCGGCGCCGACCGGTTGGTGAGCTTCGGGATTGCAGGAGCGCTCGACGCGAGCCTGCAGCCCGGCGATCTTGTTCTCGGTGCCGCGGTGCATACGCCCGAGGGCGAACGCCTGCCGGTCGATCAGAAATGGCTGGTGCATCTCGCAACCCACCTGCCCGGCGCTCGCGTCGCGGACATCGCGGGCAGCTCGGAGATCGTGGCCACCGCCGAGCAGAAGGCGATCCTGCATCGCGACACCGGCGCCGTCGCGGTCGATCAAGAGAGTCATTGGGTGGCGGAAGCGGTGCACGCGGACCGGGTGGCCTTCGCCGTCATCCGCGCCATCGCCGACCGCGCCGGCGACAGCCTGCCGCCCGCGGTCCTGGCCGGGCTCGACGCCCAAGGCCGGCCGCAGCCGCTCCGCGTCCTGGCGGCGTTGCTGAAGAATCCGGGGCAGATCGGCGCCTTGATCCGGGTTGCACTGCAGACCCGGAAGGCGCTGCGGACGCTACTCCGCAGCCGAACGGCGCTGACGCTCTAGCTCTTCCTTGCGGGTGTGGATGTCCTCGATCGCCTTCTCGACATGGCGCGCGAAGACGTATTCCGCCGGACGCTGCTTATCGAGCGGGATGTCCGGCGCCATCTCGCCGGCGACGGTGACGCCCTGGCGCGAAACGCGCAGAGCCTTCAACGGATGCTTGATCGCGTCGGCGACCGCGGTTCCTTCGAAGCCGCTGTGCACCATGCAGTCGGCGCACTTCTCGTAGTTGCCGGTGCCGTAGGAGTCCCAGTTGGTGTCCTCCATCAGCTCCTTGAAGGTCTTGGCGTAGCCTTCGCCGAGCAGATAGCAGGGACGCTGCCAGCCGAACACGTTGCGGGTGGGGTTCGCCCATGGCGTGCAGTGGTAGGTCTGGTTGCCGGCCAGGAAATCGAGAAACAGCGAGGACTGGCTGAAGCGCCACTTCTTGCCGCGATCGCCGAGGCGGAAGATATCGCGGAACAGCTGCTTGGTCTTGCGGCGATTGAGGAAGTGCTGCTGGTCCGGCGCGCGCTCATAGGCGTAGCCCGGCGAGACGGTGATGCCATCGACGCCCATCGCCATCACGTCGTCGAAGAAGCGCGCGGCGCGCTCGGGATCGGTGCCGTCGAAGAAGGTGCAGTTGATGTTGACCCGGAAGCCGGCGTCCTTCGCCTTCTTGATCGCCTCGACGGCCTTCTCGTAGACGCCGTCCTGGCAGACCGACTTGTCGTGCTCTTCCTTGCTGCCGTCGAGATGCACCGACCAGGTGAAGAACGTGCTCGGCCGGTAGAGATGCATCTTCTTCTCGAGCAGCAGCGCGTTGGTGCAGAGATAGACGAAGCGCTTCTGCTTGATCAGGCCCTCGACGATCTGCGGCAGCTCCTTGTGGAGCAGGGGCTCGCCGCCGGCGATCGAGACCACCGGCGCGCCGCATTCCTCGGCCGCGTGCAGGGCGTCCGCCACCGAGATGCGCTGGTTCAGGATCTCGTCCGGATAGTCGATCTTGCCGCATCCGGCGCAAGCGAGGTTGCAGCGGAACAACGGCTCGAGCATCAGCACCAGCGGATAGCGCTTCCGGCCGGTCAGGTGCTGCTTCACGACATAGCCGCCGATCCGAACGGCTTGCTGCAAGGGTACTGCCAAGATGCTCTCCTACTTCAGTTCCGGCATCAAATCCGGCATCAAATCCGATTCACGCTACTGCTTCACACCTACTGGGCCGCGCCGGCGTGGCGTTCCTCGCCGTCGGTCAGCTCCGGCGGCAGGCGGAAACGCACATTCTCCGCCACGCCGTTCATCATCTCGAGCTCGACCCGGTGGAGCTGGCGCAGCTTCTCCACCACGTCCTGCACGAGGACATCCGGCGCCGAGGCGCCGGCGGTGACGCCGATCGCGGTGGCCCCGGTCAGCCATTCCGGCCGGAGCTGGTCGGCGTTCTCGATCAGGTAGCTTGCGACCCCAAGCTCCTCCGCGATCTCCTTCAGGCGATTCGAGTTCGAGGAGTTTGGTGCGCCAATGACCAAGATCAAGTCAACTTCCTGCGCGAGCTCCCGGACCGCCTTCTGGCGATTCTGGGTCGCATAGCAGATGTCCTTGGTGTCTGGCCCGACGATGCTCGGGAAGCGGGCGCGCAGGGCGTCGATCACGTCCTTCGTATCATCGACGCTCAAGGTCGTCTGGGTCACGAAGGCGAGCTGGTCGGGATTGCTCACCTCCAGCGCCGCGACATCCGCAGGCGTGGAAATCAGATGCACACCACCAGGGACCTGGCCCATCGTGCCTTCGACCTCCGGATGTCCGGCATGGCCGATCAGGATCACTTCGCGACCTTGCGAGGCATAGCGGCGGCCCTCGGTGTGCACCTTGGAGACCAGCGGGCAGGTGGCATCGACCACCATCAGGCCGCGCTCCCGGGCAGCGCCTTCGACCATCTTGGAGACGCCGTGGGCGCTGAAGATCGCGATCTTGCCTTCGGGAATCTCGTCCAACTCCTCGACGAAGATGGCGCCTTTGGCCCGCAGGCTTTCCACCACGTGCCGGTTGTGCACGATCTCATGGCGCACGTAGACCGGTGGGCCGAACTTCTCGATCGCCCGTTCGACGATCTCGATCGCTCGTTCCACTCCGGCGCAGAATCCCCGCGGTTGGGCCAGTACCACTCGCATCATTCAATCCCGTCCGTGTTCGATAGGCGGCGCCCTGAATTCCCCCAGCGCCCAAGTCAACGAAGCTTCAGTCAACCAAGCTTGCCGGCAGCTTACCGCCCCAAATTTACACTAACGTCGGGGGAACCCTTACCGCTCGGTACAGGTTCCTGCACAGGCTGCTACTTACACAAAAACGAAATGACTGCCTATCCAGAATCACCATACCGTTGCTGCATTGCAACAGTGCGGGATCTGCGGAACCGGAATAATTTACTAAATCTGTCAACTATTTGCGGCGGGGGCCCCACCCAGGGGACTATTGGGGCGACCATTCATCTGGTGTTTGGGTCGGCATTCCCCTATAAGCGCGCGATTCTTCCCGGGGGGAATTCCGGCCATAATGCCTGGATCCACCGGAGTCGGCCGAAAGGATTTCCAGAGTGACCGCACCCAGCAAGACGCCGCTTCTCGATCGTGTCGTCACACCGGCGCAGCTTCGGCAGCTCGACCCCTCGGATCTCCGCCAGTTGGCGGATGAGCTGCGCCGGGAGACCATCGACGCGGTCTCGGTCACGGGCGGGCATCTCGGCGCCGGCCTCGGCGTGGTCGAGCTCACGACCGCAATCCATTACGTCTTCGATACGCCCTATGACCGCCTGATCTGGGACGTCGGCCATCAGGCCTATCCACACAAGATCCTGACCGGCCGGCGCGACCGGATCCGCACGATCCGCCAGGGCGGAGGCCTCTCCGGCTTCACCAAGCGCTCGGAATCGGAATACGACCCTTTCGGGGCGGCGCACAGCTCGACCTCGATCTCCGCCGGCCTCGGCATGGCGGTGGGCAGCGACCTCATGGGCCGCAAGCGCAACGTGATCGCCGTGATCGGCGACGGCGCCATGACTGCCGGCATGGCCTATGAGGCGATGAACAACGCCGGCTCGATGAAGAACCGGCTGATCGTCATCCTGAACGACAACGACATGTCGATTGCGCCGCCGGTCGGTGCGCTGTCGTCCTATCTGTCGCGCTCGCTGACCTCGACGCCGTTCCGCTCGCTCCGCCACCTGGCGAAAGACATGAGCAAGATCCTGCCGCCGCGCCTGCAGGAGGCGGCGGCCCGGGCCGAGGAGTATGCGCGGGGCTTCCTCTCCGGCGGTGGCACGCTGTTCGAGGAGCTGGGCTTCTATTACGTCGGGCCGATCGACGGGCACAACCTAGACCACCTGCTGCCGGTGCTGCAGAATCTCCGGAATTCGGAAGAGCCCGGACCGGTCCTGGTTCATGTTGTCACGCAGAAGGGCAAGGGCTATCCGCCGGCGGAGCGCTCGGCCGACAAGTACCACGGCGTGGTGAAGTTCGACGTGGCGACCGGCGCGCAGGCGAAGTCGACCCCGAAAGCGCCGAGCTACACGTCGGTCTTCGCCAAGGCCCTCATCGCCGAGGCCAAGGCCGACGATCGCATCGTCGCGGTCAACGCGGCGATGCCGTCCGGCACCGGCTGCGATGCCTTTGCCAAGGAATTCCCGAAGCGCTGCTTCGATGTCGCGATCGCCGAGCAGCATGGCGTCACCTTCTGCGCCGGCATGGCGACCGAGGGGCTGAAGCCCTTCGCCGTGATCTATTCGACGTTCCTGCAGCGCGCCTATGACCAGATCGTGCACGACGTGGCGATCCAGAGCCTGCCGGTGCGCTTCGCCATGGACCGGGCCGGCCTGGTCGGCGCCGACGGCCAGACGCATGCCGGCAGTTTCGACATCGCCTATCTCGGCTGTCTGCCGAACTTCGTGCTGATGGCGCCCGCGGACGAGGCGGAGCTGATGCACATGGTGGCGACCGCCGCCACGATCGACGACCGCCCCTCGGCCTTCCGCTATCCGCGCGGCGAAGGCATCGGCCTCGATCTGCCGGCGCGGGGCGAGGTGCTGCCGCTCGGCAAGGGGCGCATCGTCCGAGAGGGTTCCAAGGTCGCGATCCTGAGCTATGGCTGCCGCCTGCCGGAGGCATTGAAGGCAGCGGACGAACTGGCCGCGAAGGGCCTCTCGACCACGGTTGCCGATGCGCGTTTCTGCAAGCCGCTCGATCACGACCTGGTGCGTCGCCTCGCGCGCGAGCACGAGGTGCTGATCACGATCGAGGAAGGTTCGATCGGCGGGTTTGCCACGCATGTGATGCATGATCTGGCCCATGCCGGGCTGCTCGAGAGCGGCGTGAAGCTGCGTCCGATGGTCATGCCCGATCTCTTCATCGATCACGATTCGCCGCAGAAGCAGTACGACGTCGCCGGGCTCAACGCGCGCCATATCGTGCAGCAGGCGCTTGCGGCCCTCGGCGTCTCCGAAGCCGTGGCGCGCGCATGAGGATTTCGCGCCGCGGATTAGGCCTGATCGCGTTCGGCGCGATCGTCTGGGCCGCGGCCGGCCATGCGCGGGCCGACGCCGGCGATCCGGCGGGCGTCATCCAGAATTTGTACGGCGTGATTCTCGACGTGATGAAGCACGGTCCGGAGCTCGGCTTCCAGGGGCGATATGAGAAGCTCGAGCCTGCCATCCACCAGGCCTTCGATGTCGCCACCATGTGCAAGATCGCGATCGGTCCTGCCTGGACATCGATGCCGACCGATAAGAAGAACTCGCTCCTGACCACGTTCGACAAGTTCCTGGTCAGCACCTATGCCGCGCGCTTCAAGGCGTTTTCGGGGCAGGCGTTTCAGGTCGGCGCGTCGAAACCGGCAGCAGGCGACCGGGTGCTGGTGGAATCGAAGCTGGTGAAGTCCGACGGCGAGCCGATCGAGCTCAATTATCTGTTCCGAAAGAATGAGAGCGGGTGGCAGGTGATTGACATCTACCTTGCAGGCTCGATCTCGCAGATGACGCAAATGCGATCCGACTTTTCGGAACCCCTCCGTAAAGGCGGGGTTGACGGCCTTATCCAGCAATTGGATGCGAAGATTAAGCAAATGGAAGGCGCCGCCTAGAGGCGTTTTGAACCGACCTCGGTCAGGCTGCGTCGTATTGCCGCCGAATTGCGGATTCACGCAACATTGAGACTTCGGCGACAAGTTGCCATTTAAGTGTAATGGGGATAGCCCCTTTTTGACGGTTTTCAAGAACTCGGAGATTCGAATGCGCATCGATCGACGTGGCGTGTTGTTGGCTGGCTTGGCCTTGACGGCCGCCGCCGTTCAACTGCCGATGCAGCAGGCCTTCGCCGCCAGCGCCTCGCAGACCGCCGCCGCCGTGGCGCCGGTGGAACGCCTGAATGCGGCGCTCCTCGATGTCATGAAGAACGGCGAGTCCCTCCGCTTCGAGGGGCGTTACGCCAAGTTGCAGCCGGTCCTGGCGGCGGTCTTCGACGTGACCGAGATGACCCGCGTGGCGGTCGGCCCGGCCTGGTCGAAGCTCAGCGACACGCAGCAGTCGGCGATGGTCGATGTGTTCAGCCGCTACATGACCACGATGTATGCCGCGCGCTTCAAGGGCTATGGCGGCGAGGCGTTTGCGATCGGCGACGCGAAGCAGCGTGACGGCGACAAGGTCCTGGTCCTCACCACCCTGACGCGGAAGGACAAGGAGCCGGTCGAGCTCAGCTACCTGATGCGCGGCAGTGCCGACACCTGGCATATCGTCGACGTGTACTACAACGGCGCGATCTCGCAGCTCGCGCAGTTGCGCTCCGAATTCAGCGCGCCGCTGCGTGACGGCGGCATCGACAACCTCCACTCGGTCCTCGAGCAGAAGATCAGGGACATGCAGGGCGGCACATAGCGGCCCCCGCGGTCGAAGCTCGGTAATGCATCGCCTCTCCCTTGCGGGAGAGGCGATTTTCTTTAGGCCTCGCTGTCTTCGGCGCCTTGGATCGAGGATCCGACGGGCGGGCCCATCAGTGCCGGCATCAAAGTGAAGATGGTGGCCAGCACGACGGCGAGCGAGAGCAGCAGAAGCTGGCCGATCCCCGCCGTGCCCGGATGGTTCGACAAGGCCAACCCGCCGAACGAAGATCCGGTCGCCAGCGCGCTGAACAGCACGGCGCGGGCGGTGCTGGTTGCCAGCGGATGCCGGATGCCGCGCCGCCAGTTGACCGCGAAATAGATGTCGAACGCGATGCCGATGCCAAGCAACAGCGGCAAGGCGATGATGTTCGCGTAGTTGAGCTGAATCCCCGAGACGACCATGACCAGGATCACCGTCCCGCCGGCGGCCAGCAGAGGTGCAAGGACGTAGAGGACATCGCGCAGGCGCCGCAGCACGAGGAACAGCAGCAGCGTCAGCGCGACCAGCGCCGTCAGCGTCGCGGTGCGGAAGGCATCGGATACGGCGCGACCGGATTCGTAGATCTGCACTGCGGGTCCGGTCACGTCCGGGGCCACAGTCCGAAGGGCCGCGACGAATTTCGCGAGATTGGCGCTGTTGTTGTCGTCGCCGCTCGGGAAGACCGCGATGCGGGCCTCGCCGTCGGGCGCGATCCAGTCGCTCTTGATCTCCGGCGGCAGGGTGTCGAGCGAGAACTTGCCGGCGGTCATCGATGCCTTAAGCGCCGCAAGGCGCGGCATCAGGCCGTCGATCAGCATGTGCTTCAGCTGGGGATAGACCGCGGGGTCCGCATCCGCCGCCTGGTCCAGCAGGCGCGCCAGCTGGCGGGCGATGTCGGAAGAGGCCATCGCCTTGCGCAGTCGCGCGGCGCATTGCCGGAAGGCCGCCTTGATCTCCGCGTCGCTCGGCGGATTCGCCACGGTGACCGGGTCGAGGCTCAGCGACATGAGATCGTTGAGATCGTTGAGGATCGCGACCTTGGCGTCCTGTTCCTGCGGCACCAGGGAGTTGGCGGTGATGACGGCGTAGACCTCGGGCAACTTCTTCAGCTTGTCGGCGAGCGCTGTCGCGGTCCGCAGATCGGGCGCCAGCAGCTCAGCCTCGTAGGGCGTGCGGAGCGGATCGCGCATCAGGTCCAGCATGGTCGCCATGGATTCGACGTGCGGATCCTTCAGGTGCAGCGGATTGAAATCGAAGCCGAGGCGAGGGCTGAGGGCCAGGCCGGCGATGGTGAGGAGCGCCCAGGCGCCGACCACCGGCCAGCGATGGCGCAGCAGGAAACGATCCGCCGCGACGGCACGGGGGAAGCCCATCTCGCGCGGCACCGCGCGCGGCTTCAGCAGCGCCAGCAAGGCCGGGAGCAAGGTGAAGTTGAGGACCAGCGTGATCGCCATGCCGGCAAGGGCGATCAATCCCAGCTCCGACACGCCGCGATAATCGGTCGGCATGAAGGAGGCGAAGCCGACGGCGATGGCGACCGCGGCGAGGGTCAAGGGTCGTGCCATGGCACGGCCGGTGCGGCCGAGGGCGCCGGCTTCGCCGCCTTCGAAACGCTCCTGACCGAAGCGGACGCCGAATTGGATGCCGAAGTCGATCGAGAGGCCGATGAACATCACCGCGAAGGCGACCGAGATCAGGTTCAAGGAACCGATCGCCAGAAAGGCGAAGGCGAAGGTGAGAATCAGGCCGACCAGTAGCGTGCCGAAGCTGGCGATGATGAGCTTCCCCGACCGGAGAGCCGCGAACAGGAACAGCAGCACCAGTGCGACGGAGATGGCGAGGGCAAGCCCCATGCCTTCGGCAACGGTGCCGAATTCCTCGTCGTTGAGCGCGACCGGGCCGGTGAGGCGCACCGTGACGCCGATGTCCGACGTCAGTCCGAGGGCCTTCACCTGGTCGCGGACGAAGCGGCTGGCGGCGGCGCCGGGCTTCAACGCGGTGAAGTCACGTTTCGGCTGCGCGAGGATCAGGTGCCGGAGGGAGTTGAGGTCGGCCGGCCGGTCGATCAAGAGCGACTGCCAGGAGAGCGGTTGCTTTCCGCCCGCCAGGGCGTCCGACATGGTGCGCGAGATCGCGGCCAGGGGCTTTTCCAGTCGGTCGATCGGCACGGCGTTGTTTTCGACGCCCTCCACGAAGGTCGAGAGCGTGTTGAAGAGGCCGCGCAGACTGGGATCGGCGGTCAGGCTGCCGATGAAAGGCTGGGCGGAGATCACGGAGTCGGCGATCTTCTGCACCTGATCGGTCGGCAGGTAGAGCAGGCCGTGCTGGTCGAAGAAGGCGCCGCCATCCGGCCGTCGCACGGTGGAGAAGAGATCCTTGCGCTCTTGCAGCTTCTGGAACAGGGCCGCGGTGGCGTCTTCGGCCACGTCCGGTGTCTTGCCGTCGACGACGATGACCAAGAGGCCGGTGTTCTGGGGGAACAGCTGGTTGAAGTGCGCCACCTCCTGCCGCCAGGGCAGGGTGGGCGAGATCATGTTGGCCGTGTCGGTGTCCATGCGGAAGGCATGGAAGACGAAGACGCAGGCGCCAGCCGCCAGCAGGACCGAGGCTATGACGATCGCCAGTGCACGCCGCTCACAAAATGTGACCGCCCGATAGACGAGTTTCTCCAGCATCACGCGGGTTCCGCCGCTGGCGTCGAACGTCCAGAATCATCCTTGAATTTCAGCAAATTGCGGTCTCATTCGGAGATGGAGGATGGGTGCGGGGGTGCTTAGCAGACACCCGGGGAAATGTCACGGTTGAGAGGCCCGGTCGGCGGGCGCCTCCGGAAGCGCCCGTCGCAACTGCGGAACCACGTCGGCGATCGTCGAACGATCGTCGGCGAGCATGGAGGTGGCGATCGTGCGCAAAGTGATTCGGGCGTCGATGCCGCCGAGGACCAGATCGAGCATCTGAAAGCCGCTGCCATCCGGCCGGGGCTCCAGGATCCAGTCCAGGGGCAGATGCGCGCCCGCGAGGCTCAACTCGCTGCGGACCAGCGTCGTTCCGTCGGCGCGGCCCAGGCTGCCCTCGACCGCCAGCGACAAGCCGGGATGGCGGCGGATACTGCGGGTCACCGCCTCGGCGAGGAAGGCCAGAAGCTGCTCCTGGAACTCGCCAGCGACTGGCGTATTGTCAATCGGCTGCCAGTAGCGGCCGAGCATGAAACGGGTGGTCTGTCCGAGGGGGACTTCGCGCCTGATCAGCGCTTTCATGGCATTTACCGCGTATTGCCCGGACCCTGCTTGCTCTGACCCGTCGGGGCCGACGGTTTCCACCGTTGCCCGGAACAGGTCCGCAATATAGTTTTCGGGGGAAGAGGAGGAGACCAGCGACTCGGGATGAGCCGGCAGAACAAGGGCACCAAGCGCGACGGCCGCGGCTGCGGCCGGCAGAAGGACGGCTGATAGAGTGGGGCGGGGCATGGCTGGCAGCAAGCATAGGGTAGCGCCGGAATGAGCGGAAGCAGTGCGCGAACTGCCCTGGTCACCGGCGGCTGCGGGTTCATCGGACGGCATCTCACCAGATTGCTGGCGGTGCGCGGCTACCAAGTGCGTGTGCTGGACCTCCAGGATTGGCCCGAGGCTCCCGCCGGGGTCGAGATCCGCATCGGATCCATTCTCGACCCGGCCGCCCTGGCCAGCGCCCTGGAGGGCATGCAGCTCGTCTTCCACCTTGCCGCCAATCCCAATCTCTGGGCGCCCGATCCGCGCACGTTTCATGCGGTGAACTACGAAGGCACCTGCCGGGTCCTGGAAGCCGCGGCGAAGGCGGGGGTCTCGCGCATCGTCTACACCTCGACGGAATCGATCCTGAAGAACATCCGGGCGCGCGACGGGTCCGACGCGGCTCTGATCGACGAGAACGTGGAGCTCGGCCTCGACGACGTCTGGGGCGCCTATTGCCGTTCGAAGTACCTGGCGGAGACTGCGGCGCGCGGCGCGGCGAAGTCAGGCCTGCCGGTGGTGATCGTCAACCCGACCATGCCGGTCGGGCCGGGGGACGGGCTCCTCACGCCGCCGACCCGGATGCTGCTCGGATTCCTCAACGGCGCGACGCCCGCCTATCTCGATTGCGAATTCAACCTGGTGGATGCACGCGACGTGGCCCTCGGCCATCTCCTGGCGGCGGAGCGCGGCCGGTTCGGCGAGCGCTACATTCTCGGCGGCGAGAACCTTGCGCTGGGCCATGTGCTCGAGCTCCTGCGGGAGATGACCGGCTTGCCGATCGCGCGCTGCCAGGTGCCCTATCGGCTGGCCTACATCGTCGGCGTGATCAGCGAAGGGTTGGCGCGTCTCACCAAGCGCCCGCCGCTGGCGCCCTTGACCGGTGTCGTGCTGGCGCGCTCGTCCATGGCATTCGACAGCCGCAAGGCGCGTCGAGAGCTCGGCTGGGTCAGCCGGCCGCTGCGCCAGTCCCTGCAGGATGCGGTGATCGATCTCCAGAGCCGCGGGCTATTGCGCCGCGACTTCACGCCCCAGTTGGCCTGACGCGTCGCCGTTCTGGCTGAGGACCGGAGCCGGCGGGATCTGGTAGATGAAGCCGTCTGCCGCATAGATGCTGCCGAAGACGCCGTAGTCCGGATTGAAGAAGCGCAGCGCCGTCCAGTCGTTCTCCAGGGAGACGTCCCGGACCTGCATCCCGGTGATGATGCGACCCGGGATCCAGTTCGAGTGGTCGACCAGAATGTCCCGGTCGTCCAGGATTTGCCGCACTACGGCGAGATGCCCGAGGTGCAGCCGGTCGCTCTGGGCGAGCACCAGAACGGCGCCCACCTCCGGAACCTGGCCGCGCAGGTAGCGGCCGGCGGCGCCGTCCCACCAGGTATAGGCATCGCCGCGGATATCGATCCCCGACGCGGCGCGGGCATAGAGCACGCAGGAGCCGCCGATCGCCGGGTCGGGCTGTGGTTCCAGTGTTGCGCCTGTTGCAGGTAAAGCGCTGCTTCCGACCGCCCGCGGCGGGACGGCGGCAGGCCCGCATCCACCGGCCAGGGCGGCCGCCAGAAGGGCCACGATAGCGCCGCTCCTGCCAAAGAATGATGCGGAATGCCCAGGCAATGCGACGCCTTTCGTCGACTCGGAAGCCTTGGACCCAGTGTAGCGCGTTCCGCCTAAGCCCCATAGTTTCAGCGCCTTGGCGCGCGGACGGCCCCGGCGTTGCGCGACCGGTTGAGGTCGCCCGCAGGCGATCGCCGGAGGCGTGGAACGGCGAAAAAAGGGGAGTGTTTTGCACCGCAGCGATCTACATTGCTGCGTTGCGAGAAGGTCCAGCTGGAGCCGCGCAGCGGCTCGGGGAGGCAGACCATGCCGAAGCCAGGGAAAGCGACCGCCAAGGCGCGCCGTCCATCCGTCCGCAGCGAGGCCTCGCGCGAGAAACCCATCGCCTTGCGCAGTGCGCCTGCGGCCCGAAAGGCCAACGGCGGCAGCACGGTCCGGCTCGACCAGGGGCTGAGTCCGCTGGCCCGGCTGTTTCCGGTCGCCAAGGGTTTCGATGCCGCGCGGACCGAGCAGGAGCTTCGGGCCGCCATGGGTGATCTCGCGACCCTGCGCGAACGCAATCCCTTCGGCAACACGGTGAAGCTCCTGGCGCTGGAGCTCGGCAAACGGCTCGACAGCGATGCCCTGGAGCTCGGCGCGGTCGAGGACCTGATCCAGCATCTCTCGGCCGAGGCCTTCGCCCATCGTGCGGATCGGCTGTCGCATTACCTCGGCGAGCACGACCGCCGGCGCAACGAGGATCGGCTCCGGAACGTGTTCCGCCAGGCGGCGGGCGCCTCGGGTAAGAACCGCAAGCCGCAGCGCTCCTTCGAGGAATTCAAGGCGTTGGTCGAACGCGAGCTGTTCGGGATCGTGATCACCGCCCACCCGACCTTCAGCCAGTCGAAGCCGATGATCCAGGCGCTGGCCGAGCTGGCGACGGACCGGGACGCCGAGGGCGCCAAGCTTTCGTCGCGGGAACGCGCGCGATTGCTGGCCCAGGCGAAGGCGGTGGAGCATCGTCCGCCGGAGAAGCTCGACCTGGTCTATGAGCACGATCTGTCGCTGCTGGCGATCGGCAATATCCATCGCGCCTTGCATCGCGTCTACGAGATCGCCTTCGAGGTGGCGGCCGAGCTTTATCCCGACCGGTGGGAAGAGCTGTCGCCGCGCCTGCTGACGATCGCGAGCTGGGTCGGCTATGACCTCGACGGCCGCGCCGACATCCGCTGGAGCGACACTTTGCTGAAGCGGCTGAAGGTCCAGGTGATCCAGCTCGAGCGCTACCTGGAGACGGTCGAGGAGCTGCGGGCGATCTATCGCGAGCAGCGCGGCAATGTCGACCTGATCCACCTGATGGACCTGGTCGAAAGCCGGCTCGCCTTGGCGATCAACGAGGCGCGGGACGAGATGGACGTGTTCCGCGGCGCCGGGAAGGAACCGGAATCCTGGGTCGAGGAAGTGCGCCGCATCGCCAAGCGCATGCACAGCGGCCGTGAGCTGCGGCTGATCGATTCCGCGCAGCTGGTCGAGCTGGTCGCGCGTGCGATCTCGATGACCGATCAACCGGCCGCGCGGCGGAAGCTGCTGATCCTGAAGGCCGAGCTCGCCAATCACGGCCTTGGTCTCGCGCATACCCATGTGCGGCTGAATGCCGTGCAGATCCATAACGCGATCCGCAACCTGATCGGCATGGAAGCGGCGCCGGATGATCCGGCCCATAAGCGTTCCTACATGGCGTCGGTGACGAAGCTCGCCGCCGAGGTGAAGCCGGTCCGGATCAACTTCGCCTCGATCCTGGCGGAGCGCACGTCGGCGAAGCGGCTCTTCATGCTGGTCGCGCAGATGCTGAAATACATCGACGCGACGACGCCGGTGCGGTTCCTGATCGCGGAATGCGAAACCTCGCTGACCCTGATGGCGGCGCTCTATTTCGCCAAGCTGTTCGGTGTCGATCACAAGGTCGATATCTCGCCCTTGTTCGAGACGACCAAGGCCTTCGAGCGCGGCGTGCGGGTGATCGACGAGTGCCTGCAGAACCACGCCTTCGCAGCCTATGTCCGGAAGCGCGGCCGCCTCTGCATCCAGACCGGCTTCTCCGATGCCGGACGGCATCTCGGCCAGACCGTGGCCGCGATCTCGGTCGAGTGGCTGCGCCTTAAGCTGGGCGAACTCCTGAAGGAACGCGGCTTCACCGATGTCGAGCTGGTGGTGTTCGATACGCACGGCGAATCGATCGGCCGCGGCGGGCATCCCGAGGACTTCCGGGCGCGCCTGGAATACATCGCCTCGCCGGTCAGCCGGCACCATTTCGCCCGCAACGGCGTGCACGCCAAGGAAGAGGCGAGCTTCCAGGGCGGCGACGGTTACGTCTACTTCGTGGCGCCGGACATCGCGTTCGCCTCCGTGACGCGCATCCTCGAATACATGCTGGAGCTGCCCG
>DATKNM010000050.1:0-4318 GCA_035541335.1 Binatia bacterium | reverse complement strand
GTCGGCGACGTCGGCATCGGCATCAATCCGAAGCTCGCCGAGCGGGTGAAGACCGCCGACCTGCTGCTGGTGGTGGGCGCGAGGCTCGGCGAGATGACCACCTCCGGCTACACCCTGCTCGATGCGCCGCTGCCGAAACAGACGCTGGTGCATGTGCATGCCTCGGCGGAGGAGCTGGGACGGGTCTATCAGAGCGTGCTGCCGATCAATTCCGGCATGGCGGGCTTCGCCGCGCTCGCGCGCGGCCTGCTGCCGCTGGATCATTCGGCCTGGGATGCCTGGACCGCGGGCGCCCGCGCCGACTACGTCGCCTGGCAGAAGCACGACCGCAACGCCGGCGCGGTGCAGATGGGCGAGATCATCGCCTACCTCCGCGAGAAGCTGCCGCCCGATGCGATCATGACCAACGGCGCCGGCAACTACGCAAGCTGGCTGCATCGCTTCTATCGCTTCCGCAAGTATCGGAGCTATCTCGGGCCGACCAACGGCTCGATGGGCTACGGCGTCCCCTCGGCGGTGGCGGCGAAGCTGGTGCATCCCGACCGCATCGTGGTCTCCTTCAACGGCGACGGCTGCTTCCTGATGAACGGCCAGGAGCTGGCGACCGCCGTGCAGCACAATGCGAATGCGATCTTCCTGGTCATCAACAACGGCATGTACGGCACGATCCGCATGCACCAGGAGCGCGAGTATCCCGGCCGCGTCTCCGGCACCGCGCTGAAGAATCCGGACTTCGCCGCCCTGGCGCGCGCCTACGGCGCCCACGGCGAGACCGTGGCGAAGACCGAGGACTTCGCCCCCGCCTTCGAGCGCGCCCTGAAGGCCGGGAAGCCGGCGCTGATCGAGGTCATCCTCGATCCCGAAGCGATCACGCCCCGCCTCGGCCTCTCGCAGATCCGCGAGAATGCGCTCAAGGCCAGGGCCTGATGCATCGCAAGCTCGCTCTCAACCAATACCGCCCGGCGCCAAAATGAGCGAAGGCCGCATCGCCACCGAGCTCTGGGTGATGGCGCATGTGCGGCAATGCAGCGCCCAGGGCATCACGGCGACGGTGCTGAAGCGCGGCGACGACTGGGGCGGCGCCGTCGTCATCAAGCTCAACCTGCTCGGGCCCGGCTTCAAGGTGCTGACCCAGAGCCGCGACATCGACGGCAAGATCGCCTGGCTGCAGGCGAAGGAAGGCGCGGTCCTCACCGAGCCCGATGCCGACGACTACATCGCCCGCCAGACCGCACGCGACCCCGACCTCTGGGTGCTCGAGATCGAGGACCGTGATGGCCGGATCCCCTTCGCCGGAAAGCTGCTCTAGGCCGGCCTCAGCACGTAGATGTGGTGATCGAGTTCCGGGCGCGGGCCGTTGGCGACGGTGCGCCGCGCGACGCTGCAGCCCGCATCGCTTGCATTGCGCTCGAACTCCAATGATTGGAATCCCGACCAGAGCAGCGCGATGCCGGATTCAGTCAGGCTGGCTTTCAACACCCGCAGGCCCTCGACGGTGTAGAGCGCGCCGTTGGCCGCGCGCACCATCGGCTGCGGGCCGTTATCCACATCGAGCAGCACGAGATCGTAGCGGCCCGACGCCCAGAGATGCTCGAGGACATCGGCCGCGACGATCTCCACGCACTCGGGCAGCACCGGCAGGACCGACGGCCGCACATGGCGATGAAACCAGTCGATGATCGCCGGCGAGAACTCGGCGACGGTGATGCTGCCGCGACCCTCAAGACTCTCCACCGCAGCGGCCAGCGTGTAGCCGAGGCCGAGCCCGCCGATCAGCACCCGCGGCGCGTCGTTCGGCGCCAGCTCCGCGACGAGGTTCCCGAACGCCGTCTCGGACTCATGCGAAGACCCGTTCATCAGCTCGAGCCCGTTGGCGCGGATCAGGAAGACCCCGTCCTTGGCGAACAGCTCGATCAACGAGTCGTCGTGCTGGGCGCTGTCGATCAATTGCCAGGACATAGTCGGCGCTATGCGGGTTGGTCCGGCTTGTCGTCGCCTTCGCCCATCTTCTTGAAGTCCCGGCGGAGATGGAACTCCTTCGACGTCACCAGGCCTTCGATGTCGCCGGTGCGCTCCTCCAAGTCGCGGAACTTGTCCTTCAGGGCGGCGAAGCGGAGCTCGGGCGGCAGCTCGTCCTCCGCCGGCTTCGCCTCCGCTGTCCGCGAACCGCTGCCGTTCTGCGCCGAGGTACCGGCATTCATTTCCGACTGGCCGCCGAAGCCCGGCGGCTCCGGCAGCGGCTGCAGCAGGAACGTCGCGGCGGCATAGGCGGCGATGGTCAGCAGCGGGTTGATGAACAGCGCCACGATCAAGCCGATGCGGATCAGCTTCAGGTTGAGGCCGTAATAGCCGGCGAGGCCGGCGCAGACGCCGCTGACCTTGCCGTGCCAGGGATCGCGCCGCAGCCCCGAGAGGATCCGGAAATTGCGGCCGCCGAAGAAGCCGGGACCGGCCCAGGCCGCCCGACCCCACGGGTTTCCGCCCCATGAGTTTCCGCTCCAGCGGGTATCGCCGTCATGATCCCATTCGCTATAGGACCAGCTCCGGCCGCGCATGCGGCGTTTCCAGCGCTTGCAGCTCATAGCGGCTTGCTCCGCCAGCCGGGCGCCTCGGCGTCGAGCAGCTTCTCCAAAGCCGCGACCCGGTTCTCCAGCTTGTGCGCCGTGCCCCACATGTCATGGAGCGTGGATTGGTCGACGCGGCCGGCAGTGCGCTGGGTCTTCCAGAGGGTGACGTAGTGGAAGATCAGCCAGAGCGGCGCCACGATCACCATGAAGAGGATGGCCGGGACCACCAGGAATTCTAGAAAGGATGGCATCTGAGATCCTTGGATCCAGAGATGGGCCGGGACGAGCCAGGGGAGTGCGGTCAGCACCCTCTCCCCCGAATGCCCTCACGGCCGGATTGCGTCCACATAAATGGCCTGCGCCGGCCGGGGCTTCAAGCACCGTGCCCGGTACCCTGTCCCGCCTTGTTCAGGCGCTGCTTCAGGGCTTCGAGCTCGGCTTCCAGGCCGCTTTCCGCCTCCAGGGCGGCGAACTCCTCCTCCAGCGACTTGGTCTTGCCGAGATCGAACACCTCGGCCTTGCCCTCGAGCTCGTCGATCCGGCGGTGCAACGCCTCGAAGCGCGCCAGGGCGTCATCGACCCGGCCGTCGGCGTAACTGCGTCGCATCTGCACCCGCTTCTTGGCGGTCGCCATGCGGATCATCAGCGCCTTCTGCTTGGCCTTGGCTTCGGCGAGCTTCGACTGCAGGCGGGCGAGGTCCTCGTCGTGGCGCGCCATCGCCTCCTCGACCGCCTTCAACTCGCCTTCCAGCATCTTCGCCGTCTCGGCGAGCTTGCGCTTCGCCAGCAGCGCGCCCTTGGCGAGATCGTCGCGGCCCTTGGAGATCGCGAATTCCGCCTTCTCCGACCAGTCGGCCTCGGCCGCGGTGAGCTGCTCCAGCCGGCGCTGGATCTCCTTCTTGTCGGTGATGGTGCGGACCGCAGCCGAGCGCACCTCGACCAGAGTGTCCTCCATCTCCTGGATCATCAGCTTCACCATCTTCTCCGGATCCTCGGCGCGATCGAGAAGGGCGTTGATGTTGGCGTTCATGATGTCGGAGAGGCGCGAGAAGATACCCATGTGCGGGATTCCTTTGCGGCGATGAAGGGATGCGGTTCGGCGTGCGGGCGCTAGAACAGGAAGGCGCCGATGACCACGCCGACCAGGAAGAAGCCCCAATCGGCGGCGCTGCGGCGGCTGAGATAGCTGCGCACGCGGTCCACGAAGCGGTCGGCGTCGTGGGCGAAGCGGTAGCTGCGGTATTCGCGGGTCTCGTCGGTCATCGGATCCTCCAAATCGGGTCAGGCCCTTAAAAGCACTCGCCGTGCCAGTCACGAATATCAGTGATTTCAATGCGTTATGGATCAGTCGCATCCAGGCGTGGCGACTTTGGATTGCCGTATTCGCCATAATTAGCGATAATCGCCATTATGGTTGAAACCTCCCCGCTCCCGCCCCCGCCACTCATGGGCTCCGATCCGGCGTTCCTGGCCGTGCTGGAGCAGGTCTCGCGCCTGGCGCCGCTAGACCGGCCGGCCTTGCTGATCGGCGAGCGCGGCACCGGCAAGGAGCTGATTGCGGAACGGCTGCACTTCCTCTCCGCCCGCTGGGACGGACCGTTCGTGAAGGTGAACTGCGCGGCCCTGCCGGAGACGCTGCTGGAGACCGAGCTCTTCGGGCACGAGGCCGGCGCCTTCACCGGCGCCCGCGGGCGGCATCGCGGCCGGTTCGAGCGCGCGGACGGCGGCACCCTCTTCCTCGACGAGATCGC
>DATKNM010000049.1:0-14879 GCA_035541335.1 Binatia bacterium | reverse complement strand
CGATGGTCATTCCGTCGTCGTGCAACGGCGGCGAGACCTCCCAATGCTCCGAACTCACCAACCCGCCGCCATTGGAGCCGGACTGGGCGCAGCCGGCCATGGCCAGGACCAGGATGGCCGAGAGAAGCGAGCGACGTGCAGATGTGTGCATTGATACCGCCTTCCGAATGCTGAACAACGATGATCCGCTCACGCGCCGCACGCCTCCTCCACGTGGGCCATTGCCGGCGCAGCGCCGTCGAGAGCGAATTTCTGGCGCCGGATCTCCCGGCCATCCTTCATGGTGATCGCCGTGACGCTCCGGCCGGTTTGCAGCGAGCGAAGGACGGCGAGGTATCCCGGAGCGCTTGGCAGAATGTCGAATCCCTCGGCCCGGCTCTCCGCCGGCTGCACGGTGCCGGGTTCGCCATCGAAGGACAGGGTGAGGGTGCGGCCTTCGGTGGCGGTTTCGCGAGGCCTCGACCACACGGCTACATAGAGGATCCTGAGGTCGCCGCTGGCGACGCATTCGAGGCCGAGGAAGCTCCGCCCCGCATCCGCCTGGATCCCAGCGCCGGCCATCTTCCGATCCGGGTCGACATACCAGCGCCAGCGGTCGTATCCGAAGTCGTTCTCGCTGCGGACCTTGTCGGGATCGGGCGTAGTTGCCGGCGCGGCCGACGCCACGGCCATCGATGCGCCTTCCTGACGAGCGCATGCGGCGAGAACCGTAAGGAGCAGCACCGGAACCAGGCCGGCGCCGAAAGCGCGCGTCATCGGTGCGGCACCGTCACGTCCCTTTGGGCGCCGACTTGCCGCAGAGGCCGAGCACGTAATCGATGGCTTTGTCGGCACCGTTTAGGCTGAAGTGAAAGCGCATGGAGTCCTTGTCGCCTTCCCGAATCAGCGTGGTCAATTGCCGATGCTGTTTCAGACTCGATATCGACGGCCAGAAGTCCGGCTCGTCTCCGAGGAGACCGAATCCCCAATCGGTCTTGCCGTTCGTCGCGTGCCAGCCCGAATCGGCCGGCGGATCCGCATCAAAGCCGAGAATGAGACTAGGGTCTTCGAGGCCGTGGGTCGCCCCGGGCGAGCCCAGCGAAATATCCACCGACTTGCCGGCATCACAGGACACGGCGAGAATGATGTCGTGCGTGGAATCGGCAATGACGGCCATCTTCGACGACTGACCGGCCAAGTCGAGCACCACCCACCGATCACCGCCGATCATGTGATTGGGATCATGCACGATGGAGAGCTGATTGCCGGCACCCGCGCCGGGCTGCTGCGCACAGGCAGCCAGCATCAGCACCGCCGCTGCGTAAAGTCCGGCGCTCCAATCTCGAATTTTCGTCAAATCCCCACCCCGCAACGCGCGATTGCAGGGATAGTGTCTAGCCTGGTGCAGCCGATGTCAACGCAAGGCGGGTAAGAGTTACCCCGACCCGCCCTTCGGGTCGTGCCGCTCGCGCTAATCCGCCGCCCCCGGATGCGACCCTGATGCGCCGGCGCAGGCTCCCACCCAGGGTGGAGATGGTCGTTCGCGGCCGACTTGCGCTACAAGAGCGTCCGTGTTTCCTGGCGTCGGTATTCTGCAGGGGGGTTCAGATGACGGCCAACAGCGCCCGCGAATCAGAGTTCGCACGCGAACGCTGGTTTCATTCGATCGATCTCGGTGACTTCGCCACCAGCGGTCGCTTTCCGGCCGGGAGCCCGCAGAACGCGACGCTGTTCGGCTTCATGGACCTTGTGCGAGGCATCGACCTGCACGGAATGACGGTGCTCGATATCGGCACCGTCGATGGCATCGCCAGCTTCGGCATGAAATCCCTGGGCGCCGCCGAAGTTCACGCAACCGATTCCGTCGACAAGACCACCTTCCGCATGGTCCGCGACATACTCAATCTCGACGTCCAGTATCACCCGAACATCCAGTTCAAGGACTTCGGCAGCGAGTTTGCGCCCGGCTCGTTCGACCTCATTCTCTGCGCGGGCGTGTTCTATCACATGCTCAATCCGGTCAGCTCTTTTCTGGAATGCCGGAAGATCATCAAGGACGGCGGTCTCCTGATCATGGAGTCCCCCTATTATCCCGACGACGAGCGTGCGGCGATCTTCATCAACTCGGAAACCGAGATGCTCGAAGAAGCCTACACCTATTCCATTCCGACCAAGGCAGCTCTCATCGGCCTCATGAAGCTCGTCGGCTTCAACGTCCTGGCCACGCGCATACTGGGCGGGTTCAATCGGATCACGGTGCTGGGACAGGCTGTCGCTCCGGCGGAGGTGCAAGGGCGCTCCAAGCTGCTGCGCCGCATTCATGAGGTTGACTTCTGCGACCGTGAGTTCCGGATCAAGGACCACCTGCCGCCGCCGGTGACGAGCCGCATCCGGTTCACCGGGCAACCCGGCGAAGCCGTCATCAACTCGAAGTCGTTTGTTTCGACGTTTCCCTACCATCCGGTCGGATCGGTGCGGACCGTCGGCACCACCCTCTGGTCAACGTCGCAGGGCAATTTCTGACGCCACGCCGCGGCGGCGGCGCCTACATCCGTTCCAGCATGAGCTTCGCGGCGGCGAGGTCCTCGATGGCGGTGCCGACGCTCTTGAAGAGGGTGATCTCGTCGGCGCGCTTGCGGCCGGGATGCCTGCCCTTGCAGAGGTCGGCGAGGTCGGCGGCGACGTCCGCTTCCTTGATGACGCCCGCCTTCAGCGGCTGCACCAGGTCGCCGCCTTCCTTGAGCGCCCCGGCGCGGGTGTCGCAGAAGAGAGTCGCACGCCTGACCGCCTCGTCGTCGGATTCGCGAAGCTCGGGGAGATAGGCGCCGACCAGATCGAGATGGGCGCCCGGCTTGAGCCAGGCGCCGCGGATCAGCGGCTCCGGCGAGAGCGTGCCGCAGGAGATGACGTCGGCTTGGCGCGCTGCTGCTTCGAGATCGCGCGCGACCTCGACGGCGATGCCGGCCTTGCGGCATTCGGCGGCCTTGGCCTCGGCCTGGTCCGCCTTCCGCGCCCAGAGCAACGTCTTTGCGATCGGGCGGGCGGCGCGATGGGCCTCGATCAAAGGCCGCGCCAGCGCGCCGGCGCCGACCATCAGGTGCATGGAGGCGTCGGCGCGGGCACAGTAGGTGGCGGCGAGCGCGGAGGCAGCCGCCGTGCGGCGCACGGTCAGCGCCTTTCCCTCCATCAGCGCCTTCGGTGCGCCGGTCAGGCCGTCGAGCAGCAGGTAGATGCCCTGGACTGCCGGAAGATGGCGGCCGCCGTTCCCCGGCGTGATGGTGACGATCTTGACGCCGACCGACTTGCCGCCCTCCCAGGCCGGCATCAGCAGCAGGGTCTGGTCGTCCTCGCCGGGGATCGGCACGGCATGATGATGCCGGACCGGCACCGTCCAGTCGGCGGCGAAGGCGGCGCGCAACGCGTCGATGAGCGATCGGTAGTCGAGCTTGACATCAATCGTCTCGGCGGAGACGAAGGGAATGGAATCGGTCGGAATGGATTCGGTCATGGGGCCCCTGCAGGTATGCGGGGGCACTGTAGTGCGACGTGCTTAGGCCGTCACCAGGCGTCATCGAAGTCGAAGGCGACGGCGGCGACCACCGGGCCGTAATCGGCGAGGTTGGCGATGATGGCGCAGCCGTTGGGCTTGCGCGCCTTCGCTTTGTCGTCGAGCTGCAGCGGCAGGGTGGCGGCATGGCCGTTCCAGACTGCGACCTTCTGCAGGGAGCGGACTGTGTTGAAGGAATCGAGCTTGCGTCCGCCGTTCTCGCCGCTATCGACCGCGGCCTCGTCCTTGTACTGGTAGGTCACCAGCCAGATCGTCGCCGGAACCGGCAGCGAGGCCTCGGGGAGCTGCAGCAGCACCTGGCCGGTGGCGGCGTCGCGGGCAACCTCGATCGGATACATGCGCTGGCGCGCCTTCGCCTCGCGGATGCGCTGCTCGATCATCGCGCGGTTGGCCCCCTGGGCGTCGGCGGCCCCGGCCACGACGATCTGCGGCGTATAGACCATGTGGTGGCCGAGCGTCATCGCATAGGCGCGCTGACGGCCGACGAAGGCCGGGTCGGAGAACTGATCCTTCCAGCCGATATAGTCCCAATAGTCCACGTGATAGGAGAGCGGCAGCACGTCCTTGCGCTGGGCGAGCTGGCCGAGATAGCTGTCGGCGGCGGGGCAGGAGCTGCAGCCCTGGGAGGTGAAGAGCTCGATCACCACCGGCCGCGATTCCGTTTCCGGATGGATCAGCTTGCGCGCCGAAACCGGCGTCGCGACAGTGACCGGCGGCGCCGGCTGGTTGACCAGCGGATTGGCGACAGTGGGTTGGGTTACCGTCGGTTGAGCAATGGTGGGCTGGGTCACGGTTGGCTGGGTAACCGCGGGCACATTCTGGGCGGCAGCCGGAAGCGGGGCGGTCAGAACGCCGCCCGCCAGCAAGACCGACAGGCAGAGCGCCTTATGGAAGCGTGACCAGAGCATATCGGTCGAACCTAAGTCCGCGAGGGAAGTCGCCGCCAATCACGTTCGGGTGACGGATAACGGCTTGTGCCGACAATGTTAACTCTCGGTTCTGATTAGCGGAAAGTCCCCAACGCATTGTTAAGACGCCCATCACGAAAAGGCGAGCGCTAGAAGTCGCTGACCCTGCCGTTGCGCTCCCAGTCGCCATAGCGGGTCGGTTCCGGGCCCTTGGGCCCACCGATCTCCTTCGGCCGCGGCTTCTCCGCGGCGGGCGCAGGCGATTCGACCTCTGGCGGCTTGACGTTCTCTTCGGCCGCGGGCTTTTCCGGTTCCTTGGACATGGCCGAAAGCTAGTCCTCGGGTCCGGCAGCGGCAAGCTGCGCCGCTTGAAAACCCCGCGCATGACCACGATTCTCTCTTCGGAAAGGAACACGACTCCGATGGGATATCTGCGCACCGGATTGCTGCTGGCGGCGATGACCGCGCTCCTGCTCGCCTGCGGCTGGCTGATCGGCGGCCAGCAGGGAATGCTGATCGCCCTGGTCGTCGCCGGGGTGATGAACTTCGCGAGCTATTGGTATTCCGACAAGATGGTGCTCGGCATGTACGGCGCCCGCGAGGTGGAGGGCACCGAACTGAACGACATCGTCGCCGATCTCGCCGCGCGCGGCGGCCTGCCGATGCCGAAAGTCTATCTGATCGAGAGCGACCAGCCGAACGCCTTCGCGACCGGCCGCAACCCGGAGCACGCGGCGGTCGCCGCTACGACGGGCCTGATGCGACGGCTCGACCGCGACGAGGTGCGGGCCGTGCTGGCGCATGAGCTGGGGCATGTGCGGAACCGGGACAGCCTCACCATGACGGTGACGGCGATGCTGGCCGGCGCCATCGGCATGCTGGCGCAGTCGCTGTTCTTCTTCGGCATGTTCGGCCGGCGCGACGACCGCCAGTCGCCGCTCGGAGGATTGGGCGCGCTGCTGGTGATGATCCTGGCGCCGATCGCCGCCATGCTGGTGCAGCTCGCGATCTCCCGCGGCCGGGAATACGAGGCGGATCGCGCCGGCGCCGAACTCTCCGGCCAGCCGCGGGCGCTCGCCTCGGCGCTGCAGAAGATCTCCGGCGCGGCGGCTGAGATCCCGAATCCGGTCGCCGAGCGGCATCCGGCGAGCGCGCATCTCTTCATCGTCAATCCGCTGCATGGGATCGGCGCCGACAACCTGTTCTCGACCCACCCCTCGACCGAGAACCGCATCCAGCGCCTGCTGGCGATGGAAGATGAGTTCGGTGGGAGCGGTTTCTCGCCGGCGGTCCGGCCAGGGCGCAGCGTGCTGCCGGAGGCCCGAGCGCACGAAACCGGCCGGCGCGGCCCTTGGGGCTGAGGCGCCTTCGGATTCAGTGAAACACCTGCAGATGGCCGCCCAGCACCGCGCCCAGGGTCTACACATCCTGGACCTGACCGCCGGTCCAGCCCTGGATGCTGACGCTGGAGGCGCCGCAATTCCAGGTCACCGTCAGCGTCTTGCCGGGAGCCCTTCCGGCCTCGGTCTCGCCTTTCGCTTGCAAGCTTGCTGAGTTTTGCGACGTTTCGTTTCGCTGCCCGGCAATCTGTTGATCCAGGCCGATTATTGGAAATGCCAGAGCCCTATCGATTCCATGCCGGCACAACATGTAACGGCGCCGCCTGCCCGGCGCGGGGTTGGCGTGCTATGGGAACAGCATGCTGACCAGCCCATGCACGAACCGGGTGCGCCCGTGAGCGAGGCGCGCGCGAACGCCAAGGCGGCCCCCGCCTCCGCCCGCGCCATTGCGCTCGACCTCCTCGACCGCGTGCTGATCCAGAAGCGCCCGCTGGAGGAGGCCTTCGAGCGGCATCCCGATCTGCCGCGGCTGGAGATGCGCGACCGGCAGTTCGTGCGGGCGCTGGTCGCGACCACGCTCCGGCACCTGGCGCGGATCGACCGCATCCTCGACCTCTGCCTCGAGCGGCCGCTGCCCGACCGGGGGCGGCAGGCGCGAGACCTGCTGCGTCTCGGTGCTGCGCAGCTTCTGGTGCTGGGGACGCCGGCCCATGCCGCGGTGGACAGCATGGTGGCGCTGGCGGGCGGGCTTGCCGGCGCCGCGGGCTATAAGGGCCTGATCAATGCGGTCTTGAGGCGGATCGCCGGCAATGTCGAGAGCTTCCGCGCCATGGTGCCGCCGGGCGCCGCCAGCCTGCCGGACTGGCTCTGGCGCTCGTGGAGCAGCGCCTATGGCGCCGAGACCGCACGGCACGTTGCCGCCGCCTTGCTCCAGGAGCCGCCGCTCGACTTCACAGTGAAGCGGCCGGCGGAGAGCGAGGCCTGGGCGCAGGCGCTGCATGCACAGGTGCTGCCCGGCGGCACGCTGCGCCGCCTCGCGCATGAAGGAACCGAACGGGCGCCGCGGATCGAGGAATCGCCGGGTTTCGCCGAGGGCGCCTGGTGGGTGCAGGATTTCGCCGCGAGCCTGCCGGTGAAGCTGCTGGGCAATGTCTTCGGCTTGCGCGCGCTCGATCTCTGCGCGGCACCGGGCGGCAAGACCGCGCAGCTCGCGGCGGCCGGCGCCAAGGTGACGGCGCTCGACCGCGCGCAGGAACGGCTGCAGCGCCTGAAGCTGAACCTGGATCGCCTGGGCTTGATCGCGGAATGCGACGTCGCCGATGCGACGCTCTGGGATGCGACGAAAGACTTCGACGTCGTGCTGCTCGATGCGCCCTGCTCGGCGACCGGCACCCTGCGGCGGCATCCGGATGTCGCCTGGCTCAAGGACCCGCGCGATCTCCCGAAGCTCGCGGCAGCCCAGGATCGCCTCATGGACGCCGCGCTGCGGCTGACGCGCCCCGGCGGCATCCTGCTCTATTGCGTCTGCTCGCTGCAGCCGGAGGAAGGCCCGGAGCGCATCGCCGCCGCCCTCGCCCGCCATCGTAACCTCGCACGCCAGCCGATCGGGCCAAGCGAGGTGTTCGGCCTCCATGAGCTGCTCACGCCGGAGGGCGATCTCCGCACCCTGCCCTGCCATCTCGCCGAGGCAGGGGGCATGGACGGCTTCTATGCGGCGCGGCTGGTGAAGGCGGCGGGCTAGCCCCGCCGCTTCCACTCCTTCCAATCGGCGCGGGTCGCTTCGGCCATGCGCGTCGCGGCGTCGAACAGCCAGCCCTTCGGGCGCTTGGCGAGGTCGCGCTTCACCGCCAGGATCGCGGAGCGGCTGGCGGTGTGGAGATTGGCGAGCTCGCGGCCCATGGCGAAGAGCAGCAGCTTCTCGTCGCGGAGGGCCGGCAGCATGGCGAGCTCGATCCGCGCGCAATGCGGCGCGAGGCGCCGGATCTGCCAGCCGTCCTGAAAGCCGTGGAAGGGATCGATGCAGCGCACAGCGGCGGCGAGCAGCGCCGGGCCGCCGTCCCTGGAGAACTTCCAGCCCGGATGCATCTGCTGCATCGCCCAGTCATAGGCCGAGGGTACCGTCGCCTTGGCGTCGCGGGCGACGTTGTGGCCGCAATGGAAGGCGAGCGCGGTATGGCGCGGGCGGCCGAGGCTGCCGAAGCCGCTGACCCGGCGCACGAAGCGCAGGTCCTTGACGGGTGCCGGCAGATGGCCGGCGAGGAGCTTGCGCACCGCGGTCGGCGGCTTCGCCGGCGGATGGCTGCCGAGCCTTGCCCAAAAGAGATCGGGCTCGCGATCGACGGAGAGCGCCATCGCGCGCAGCGGCCCCGCCTCCTCCTCCAGCACGAAGGCGCCGGGCGCGGCAAGGCCGGCGCGATAGCCGCGGATGATGGCGCGGCAGGCTGACCTGGGCGCGATCGCCAGATGCCCGCGCGCCAGCAGCGCGCTGGTGGCGAGGCGCACCAGGTCGATGGTGTAGGGCATCGGCGCCGCCTCATCGACGTCGTTGATGCCCCAGACCAGCCGCGCCTCGGCGTCGCGCCAGGTGCCGAAATTCTCCACGTGGAGATCGCCGACCGCGAGCACGATGGGCGCCGCAGCGAGATCGGCGCAGGCCGCGCGCCAGACCGGGACGAAGCGATAGAAGGTCGCCCGGAGGAACGGGAACGGATCCTCCTTCATCGCCCGGTGCTTCAGCTTCAGGTCGGCTTCCACCACCGGCAGCTGGCCGCGCAGCCAGTGGTCGTAGGCGCGCGTGGCGGCGACGATGTCACGTGCGGCTTCCATGGCTGCGTCTCCCCCCGGCAACGCATGACACCCGCACGCTAGCACAGCCCCGGGCGCGATGCCTTACCGCCGGATCGGGAACCCGGCTCCGCCCGGCCCGTTAGCGAAGGATGGAAGAAACGCGCGCCATCCTGATCGCGGAGTTCCGGCGGCGCCTGGTCTGGATCGCCGTCGGCGCGGTGGTGGTGGCGGTGGTGGCGCTCAGCCTTTTCGCGCTCTCCGGCCCGATCACCTGGCGTCTCGCCTTGGCGGTGGCGTTCGGCTCGTTCTTCACCTTTGCGCTCGGCGGCGGCCTGTTCGCGGCCTCCTTCTTCAGCGCCCGGGGTGGCTTCGATGAGGATGCGGCGGATGTCGCCGAATCCATGATCCAACCTCCGGATCCGCCGACCGGCCCTTGACGGTGCGAAGCTGAGCCGGCCGCGCTAATATGAACCGGTCGCGGCATCGCGACGACCGATTGGCGTACCGTCACGACTCCGGGGATGACCGTTCCATGAAAGACCTGCCGCGGCTCCTGCCGACCACCGCCGAGGGCGAGACCTTCGGCGGCGTCACCTACCACATCGACGGCGAGCTGGTGCCCGCCTTGACCATCGACGTCTCGAAGACCCCGGTCTATTTCGAGCACCACATCCTGCTCTGGAAGCATTCCCAGGTCGCGATCGGCCTCCGGCCGATGAAGGGCGCCTTGAAACGCATGATGGCGGGGATGCAGATCTTCGTCACCGAGGCCTCCGGCCCCGGCATGATCGCCTTCAGCCGCGACGGCGCCGGGCACATCGCGCCGATTCACCTGAAGGCCGGCAGCGAGCTCCTGGTGCGCGAGCACCAGTTCCTGGCCGCCACCGGCAACGTCGATTACAGCTTCGAGCGGGTGCGGGGGGTCGCCAACATGCTGTTCGGCGGCTCCGGCTTCTTCATCGACCGCTTCGCCGCCCGCCAGGGCGACGGCGTCCTTTGGCTGCACGGCTACGGCAACGTGTTCGAGAAGGAGCTGGCGCCGGGCGAGACCATCGACGTCGAGCCGGGCGGCTGGCTCTACATGGACCCCAAGGTGAAGATGGAGGTGGTGGTGGACCGCCTCTCCTCCGGTTTCTTCGGCGGCATGAACTTCATCGTCAACCGCTTCACCGGCCCGGGCAAGCTCGGCATCCAGTCCATGTATCTGCACATGCCGTCGGAGGATTGAGGCGGCTAGACGATCGAGTTCACCACGCCGCCATCGACCCGGAGCGCCGCGCCGTTGGTGGCGCTGGCTTCCTTGGAGCAGACGTAGACCGCCATGTTGGCCACTTCCTCCACCGTCGCGAGGCGCTGGATCAGCGAGGTCGGCCGGTGCTGGGCGATGAACTCCTTCTCCAGCTGCTCGGCCGAGACGCCCTGCTGCTGGGCCATGGCGCCGAGGAAATCGGCGACGCCCTCGGAGCGGGTCGGCCCAGGGAGCACGGCGTTGACGGTCACTCCCGTGCCGACGGTCAGCTGCGCGAGGCCGCGGGAGATCGCGAGCTGCGCGGTCTTGGTCATCCCGTAGTGGATCATCTCCTTCGGGATGTTGACGGCGGATTCGCTGGATATGAAGACGATGCGGCCCCAGTTCTTCGCCAACATTTGCGGCAGATAGTGGCGCGAGAGCCGGATGCCGCTCATCACGTTCACCTCGTAGAAGCGCTGCCAGTCGGCGTCGGGAATCTCGGCGAAGGGCTTCGGCTCGAAGATGCCGAGATTGTTCACCAGGATGTCGGCCTCGCCTGCATGATTGAGGAAGGCATCAATGCCGGCGGCGGTGCCGAGATCGCCGGCCAGACCCTCGACCTTGGCCTTGGGCGCCGACTTGCGGATGCCATCCACCGCCCGTTGCACCTTTGTGTCGCCGCGGCCGTTTACGACGACCTCAGCGCCCGCCCGGGCGAGGCCGAGGGCGATGGCGTGGCCGATGCCGACGGTGGAGCCGGTGACGATGGCGCGCTTGCCGCTGAGGTCGATCTGCATGGGGAGGGATCCTGGGTCTGAGTCGATGGGGGTGGATGGAGGCGGACCGGGGCTCGGTCGACGAGACCGAGACTTAGGAAGCGGGCGCCGCCGCTGCAAGCTGTGGATAACTGGCGGTTTCCGCCTGCCGGCCCGGGCAGGCTTCACCTCTGATTAACCTCGGACCGGCATAATTCCGCGGTTCTCTCCACCGCAGCCGGACCCCTCGCGCATGGCCGATACCTGGGAAATGTCCTTCCTGGTCGATCAGACCACCCAGATCCAGGAGGCGCGCGGCAACCTTGCGCGGCATTTCGGCATGCTGCAGCAGGTCCTGGTCGGCAAGCACCTGGTGAACTTCATCGGCAACGACGATCGCCTGCCCTTCCTGCGCATGATGGGCCGGCTGTCGCAGCGGAACTGGAGCGACACCGTCGCCTTCCGCTTTCGCACGCCGCTGAGCGGCGAGCGTCGCCTCGCCTTGCAGGCGCGTCCCGGCCCCAGCCCGACCGCCTGGTGGCTGATGCTGGCCGAGCAGGGCGCCGATGGGCTGCCCCTGATCGGCGATATCGCGCCCAGCGGGGGCCTCACCAGCGAGAACGAGTTCGGCATGCTCGCCCAGAGCGCCGCCGCGGATCCTTCGACCAGGCTCGACGTCTCGGTGTTCCGCGCCGCGATCCTGGCCGACAACCAGCCGAACCGCGTGCTCTCCGAGGAGAAGCACGCCGAGCTCGACCAGAAGATCGGCGAGGCGCTGCAGGACCATGCCGCCAGCGGCGCGGTCTCCCGCCCCGAACCCGGGCAATATGCGCTGCTGCACCAGCGCGAAGTCTCGCCCTATCACATCGTCGACAAGATCACCGCGACGGCGAGCGCCGTCGGCGTCTCCAAGGAGAAGCTCGGGCTCGCGCATCACTCGATGCCGCTTGCGGCCGATACCGGGGCCGATGCCGTGCGTGACCTCGTCCGCAGCATGCGGCAGAATCTCGGCGAGCGGTCGGGCGTCCGTGCCGCCACCCGCAAGCCACCCTCGCTGCTGGACACACTGAAGCAGCTGGTCGGCGTCGGCACGCGCTGAGTCCCGCCCGCTAGGACGCCTTCAGCGCCGCCTGCACGCCCTCAGGCGCGCAGCGCCGCTTGCACAAGGGCGTCCAGCGCATTCAGGAACCGCGAGCGATCCGCTTTCGAGAACGGCGCCGGCCCGCCGGTATTGACCCCGGTCTCGCGCAGATAGCGCCCGATCTCCCGCCCCGCCAGCGCATTGCCGATATTGTCCGGCGTCCAAAGCTTTCCGTTGGGCGCCAGCGCGCGGGCGTCCTTCTTCAGGCAGCGGGAGGCCAGCGGAATGTCGGCGGTGACGCAGATGTCCTTCGCGGTGATGCGCTCGGCGATCCAGTCGTCGGCCGCATCGGCGCCCTCGGCGACGATCACCATCCTGATGGCGGGGTTCGCCGACGGCCGGATCGGCCGCGAGCCGTTGGAGACCACGAAGACGGACAAGCCGACCCGCTCCGCCACGCGATAGACCTCGTCCCGCACCGGGCAGGCATCGGCATCGATGTAGATGGCGGTCAATTCAGCGCGTCACCACTCCAGGATCACCTTGCCCGACTGGCCACTGAGCATGGTCTGGAAGCCTTCCACGTAGTCCTTGACCGGGAAGTGGTGGGTCAGGATCGGGTCGAGGTTCAGGCCGGATTGCAGCATGGCGACCATCTTGTACCAGGTCTCGAACATCTCGCGGCCGTAGATGCCCTTGATCTCCAGGCCCTTGAAGATGACCTGGTTCCAGTCGATCGCGGTGTTGGCGGGCGGGATGCCGAGGAGCGCCACCTTGCCGCCGTGGTTCATGTGCTCCAGCATGGTGGTGAATGCGGAGGGGATGCCGGACATCTCCAGCCCGACGTCGAAGCCCTCGACCATGCCGAGCTCGGTCATCACGTCCTTCAGGTTCTCGCGGGTGACGTTGACCGCGCGATGGGCACCCATCTTCTTCGCAAGATCGAGGCGATAATCGTTGACATCGGTGACGACGACGAAGCGGGCGCCGACGTGGCGCGCGATCGCCGCCGCCATGATGCCGATCGGCCCGGCGCCGGTGATCAGCACGTCCTCGCCCACGAGGTTGAAGGCGAGGGCGGTGTGGGTCGCGTTGCCGAAGGGATCGAAGATCGCCGCCAGGTCCGAACGGATGTTGTCCGGAATCTTGAAGGCGTTGAAGGCCGGGATAGCGAGCAATTCGGCGAAGGCGCCGGGGCGGTTGACGCCGACGCCGAAGGTGTTGCGGCAGAGATGCCGGCGGCCGGCGCGGCAGTTGCGGCAATAGCCGCAGGTGATGTGGCCCTCGCCGGAGACCCGGTCGCCGATCCTGAAGCCCTTCACCTCCTGGCCGAGAGCGACGATCTCGCCGACATATTCGTGGCCGACCTGCATGCCGACGGGAATCGTCTTCGCCGCCCAGTCGTCCCATTTCCAGATGTGGATGTCGGTGCCGCAGATCGCGGTCTTCGCGATCTTGATGAGGACGTCGTTGTGGCCGACCTCCGGCTCCTTCACGTCGGTGAGCTTCAGGCCGGGGCCGGCTTCGGTCTTGACGAGGGCTTTCATGAATTGCGTCTCACTGGATCGCGCCGATCCGCTTGCCGATCTTCTCGAAGGCGGCGACGGCGCGGTCGATGTCTTCGGGTGAATGGGCGGCGCTCATCTGGGTGCGGATGCGGGCCTGGCCCTTGGGTACGACCGGGAAGCTGAAGCCGATCACATAGATACCTTCGCCGAGCAGCGCATCCGCCATCTCCGTCGCGAGCTTCGCCTCGCCCAGCATGACGGGGATGATCGGATGACCGGCGCCGGCCAGGGTGAAGCCGAGCTTCGACATGGCGGCGCGGAAGCGGGCGCCGTTGGCGGCGAGGCGGGCGCGGAGATCGGCACCCTCCGTCGAGCCGAGGAGGTCGATCACGGCCAGCGAGGCCGCGGCGATGGTCGGCGCCAGGCTGTTGGAGAAGAGATAGGGCCGCGAACGCTGCCGCAGGAGATCGATCACCGGCTGCTTGCCGGCGGTATAGCCGCCGGATGCGCCGCCCAGGGCCTTGCCGAGCGTGCCGGTATAGATGTCCACCCGTTCCGCCACGCCGCAGAGCTCCGGCGATCCCCGGCCGTTCGCGCCGACGAAGCCGACCGCGTGGGAATCGTCCACCATGACGATCGCCTGGTAGCGGTCGGCGAGATCGCAGATGCCTTTGAGGTTGGCGATGATGCCGTCCATGGAGAAGACGCCGTCGGTGGCGATCATCTTGAAGCGCGCGCCGGCGGCATCGGCCGTCTGCAACTCCTTCTCCAGCGCCGCCATATCGTTATTGGCATAGCGGAAGCGCTTCGCCTTGCAGAGCCGGACGCCGTCGATGATGCTGGCATGATTGAGGGCGTCGCTGATGATCGCGTCCTCCTCGCCGAGCAGGGTCTCGAAGAGGCCGCCATTGGCGTCGAAGCAGCTGCCGTAGAGGATCGCATCCTCCGTGCCGAGGAAGGCGGCGAGCTTCGCCTCCAGGTCCTTGTGCAGGGTCTGGGTGCCGCAGATGAAGCGCACCGAGGCCATGCCGAAGCCGTATTCGTCGAGGCCGCGCTTCGCCGCCGCGACCAGCCGCGGATCGTCGGCAAGGCCGAGATAGTTGTTGGCGCAGAAGTTGAGGACCTTGCGCCCGTCCTCGAGCGTGATGTGCGAGTCCTGGGGCGTCGCGATCCTGCGCTCCGCCTTCCAGAAGCCGTCGGCGCGGATCTGGTTCAGGGTCGCGGTAACGGAAGAGAGAAAGGCCGGGTTCATGCTCGCCGGATTCGTGTTCGGGGCACGGCTTCCGAGCAGACTGTCGGGAATGCCGAAGGCGTGGACGCCATTGACCCGACTTTTCCCGGTATCGGCAAATGATTTTTCCACAAGCCACCTGTGACAGCGCTGATGATCCGGCCCCAATGGCGTCGACTCGGAACTGAGTGACGCAGCTTGCGGTTCCGGGAAAGGCTGCGATTTCCGCAGGCTAAGCCGCGTCCAGATTGACCCGTGACAGGCTGCGGCGGCGCTGGTAAGTCTGCCGCCATGCAGCAGCCGACCAGGATCGCGCCCTCGATTCTGTCCGCCGATTTCGCCCAGCTCGGGACGGAAGTGGCGGCGATCACGGCCGCCGGGGCCGACTACATCCACGTCGATGTGATGGACGGGCATTTCGTCCCGAACATCACCATCGGTCCCATGGTGGTGAAGGCGCTGAAGCCGCACAGCCCGAAGCCGTTCGACGT
>DATKNM010000048.1:0-3338 GCA_035541335.1 Binatia bacterium | reverse complement strand
TCGCGGTCGGCGAAGGCGAGGCGGCTCGCCTCGGCGAATTGATGCGCCGCTTCGGTCGAAAGCGGCGGCTCCGAAGCGAGGTCGAAGCGCTGCAGCAGCCCCAGGATCTGCAGCACGGTGACGCCGCCGGAGGAGGGCGGGGCGACGCCGCAGACCTTGACGTCGCGGTAATCGCTGCAGGGCGCCGGACGCTCGACCGCGTGATAGGCGGCGAGATCGGCGAGGGTCATCCGGCCGGAACGCGGCTTCGCGGTGTTGACTGCCGCGATGACGTCCTGCGCGATCTTGCCGTGATAGAAGGCATCCGCGCCGCCTGCGGCGATCGCCCGCAAGGTTTCCGCGAGGGCGGGGTTCTTCACGATCGTGCCGGCGGGGAGCGGCTTCCCGGCCGCGTCATAGAAGTAGCGGCCCGCGGCCTCCATCTTGCCGAGATACTTATCCTCGCTCACTTCGTCATGGAGCCGCGGCGAGATCGCGAAGCCGTTCTCCGCAAGCTTGATCGCCGGCACAAAGAGCTGCGCCCAAGGGAGCTTGCCGTGCTCGCGATGCGCCAGCTCCAGCATGCGGAGATCGCCGGGCACACCGACCGAGAGCCCGCCCACCACCGCGTCATAGAACTGCAGCGGCTTGCCCTCGGCATCGAGGAAGAGTTCCGGCGTCGCCGAGGCCGGCGCGGTCTCGCGTCCGTCATAGGTCACGAGGGCGCGGCTGGCGCCGTCGTAATGCAGCAGGAACCCGCCGCCGCCGATCCCGGAGGATTGCGGCTCGACCAGGGTCAGCACCATCTGGACCGCGATCGTGGCATCGACTGCGCTGCCGCCCGCCCGCAGCATCTCCCGGCCCGCTTCGACCGCCAGAGGATGCGCCGCGACCACGATCTGGCTTCGGGCGACGGTTTCCGGCGCCGCCTGGACCGGGCTCGCGGCCGGCGCCGGTGCCGCCGACGGGCCGCCGCCGCATCCCGCTGCCGCCAGCGTCAACATGACCAGGATCAATGCGCGCTGAAGCTCGTGACGTATCATGCTGGTGAGGGGCCGCTTAAGGCTGTGATTTCAATCGGTTTTGCCGCCGCCCGTTCTTAGCGGCTTTCGGCGGGGAGAGGAAGGGCGCGTGGAGTTCGTGCTGGTGATGGCGGTGGCGGCGGTGCTCGTCATTGCCTGCATCCTCGTCCATTACGAGATCATGCGGCTGACCGCCGACTTCCTGCTCCCCCGGCTCACCATCGTGCCGCGCCGTGCGCATGTCGTGTTCGGCATTTCCGCCTGCTTCGTCGCGCATACGATCGAGGTCTGGGTGTTCGCCGGCATCTATTACCTGCTGGCGATCGAGACGGACAGCGGCTTCGCGGATGAGGGTCGGCGCCAATTCCTCGATTATCTCTACTTCTCGACCGAGACTTACACCTCCCTCGGCTTCGGCGAGATGCGGTACCTGACCAACGATCTCAGGCTCCTGGCCGGGATCGAGGCCATGATCGGCCTGGTGCTGCTGGCTTGGACCGCCTCCTTCAACTACTTCATGATGGAGCATTATTGGGTTGAACATCGCCGGCGCGCGCGGCGCCAGCAGGAACACCGGACCCACGATCCGGAGCACAAGTAGCTGACAGAAAAAGGAAATTATCGGAATTTGCCCGCCACCGGCCGGCGCGGCGGCGCCGCGGATTTCTATTGTGCACCGCAGCAGATTGGCGGAAAATCCCCGCGCGTCTCGTTCTGGGAGAGGAGGCGAGGGTGAGTGTGCAACGGCCTACCGAGCAAGGAAAGCCCGGCGGCGCCAAATCGGCGCGGCTGTCCGTCCCCGATATCTTCGCCCGCAAGGGCCAGGAACCGATCGTCTGCCTGACGGCCTACACCACGCCGATGGCGCGGCGGCTCGACGCCCATGTCGACCTGCTGCTGGTCGGCGATTCCCTCGGCATGGTGCTCTACGGCTTCGACAGCACGATCCCGGTCACGCTGGACATGATGTGCCAGCATGGCGCCGCGGTCTGTCGCGGCTCGAGCCACGCGCTGGTCGTCGTCGATATGCCGTTCGGCTCCTATCAGGAGAGTCCGGCGCAGGCATTCGCGAACGCGGCGCGCATCATGAAGGAAACCGGTTGCCAGGCGGTGAAGCTGGAAGGCGGCCGCGCGATGGCGCCGACCGTCGAGTTCCTGGCGGCGCGCGGCATTCCGGTAATGGGCCATGTCGGCCTGATGCCGCAATCCGTGAACACCATGGGCGGCTTCCGCGCCCGCGGCCGTGGTGATTCCGAGGCGACGGCGGTGATGGCCGATGCCATCGCCATCGCTGAAGCCGGCGCCTTCGCCATCGTGGTCGAAGGCGTGATGGAGCAATTGGCGGTGGCGATCACCGATCGCGTCACCGTGCCGACCATCGGCATCGGCGCCTCCGCCGCCTGCGACGGCCAGGTGCTGGTGGCCGAGGACATCCTCGGGCTGTTCGCCGATTTCAAGCCGCGCTTCGTGAAGCGCTATGCCGAGCTCGGCGACGAGATCGAGGAAGCGGCGGAGCGCTATGCCGCCGATGTCCGCGCCCGGCGCTTCCCGGGACCCGACAACATCTTCGGCGCGGTCAAGCGACACGCCTAGGGCCGCACGAACCTCCATGCCGACCATCGACGTCGTTCGCCGCGTCGCGGATTTGCGCGCGGCCGTCCGCTCAAGCCGCAAGGTGGGCCAGCGCATCGGCCTGGTGCCGACCATGGGCGCCTTGCATCAAGGCCATCTCGCCCTCGTGAACGTCGCGCGGGAGAAGAGCGGCTTCGTGGTCGCGACCATCTTCGTCAATCCGCTGCAGTTCAACCCGAGCGAAGACCTCGACGCCTATCCGCGCGACGAGGCGCGGGATCTCGCGCTGCTGGCCGAGGCCGGCGCGGATCTGGTCTTCATGCCGACCGTCGCCGAGATGTATCCGGATGGCTTCTCGACCGAAGTGCGCGTGACCTCGCTCACTCGGACGCTCGACGGCCCGGCGCGCCCCGGCCACTTCGAGGGCGTGGCGACCGTGGTCAGCAAGCTCTTCCATCAGAGCGAGCCCGACATCGCCTGCTTCGGCGAGAAGGACTTCCAGCAGCTTCAGGTGATCCGCCGCATGGTCTGCGATCTCGACTTGCCCATCGAGATCGTCGGCGTGCCGACCGTGCGCGAGGCGGACGGCCTCGCCATGTCCTCGCGCAACCGCTATCTCACGCCGGCGGAGCGCGCCGTTGCGGCTCGCTTGCCGGCGGTCCTCAGTGCCACGGTCGGCAAGCTCCGGAGCGGGGCGCCGGCGCCGCACGTGCTCCAATCGGCACAGGCCGAATTGCTGGCGGCGGGCTTCAGCCGGATCGACTA
>DATKNM010000047.1:0-2263 GCA_035541335.1 Binatia bacterium | reverse complement strand
CGACCGGGTGACGATGACGGCGCGGCCCTTCATCGACACCGGGACCGTGGTGACGGTCGAGGACAAGCTGGACGACAGCCACGTGATCTTCCTGCCCTTGAGCGAGGACGACGAGACGGTGTCGCAGATCCTCGTCTATACGGTGTTCGAGCCCGAGCACGAATCGCACTGACGCCGCCCGCCCTCTCGATGCAATTCCCCGCCCCGCTGGTCGAAGCCCGGCTGATCAAGCGCTACAAGCGTTTCCTGGCCGATATGGCGATCGGGAAAGAGGCCGTGACGGTGCATTGCCCGAATCCGGGATCGATGATGGGCCTTGCAGAGCCCGGCGCGCGCTGCTGGCTCAGCGCCAAGACGGGGACCAAGCTGCCCTACGCCTGGGAGCTGGTGGAGAGTGCTGCCTCAGGCGTGACCGCACTCGTCGGCATCCATACCGGGCGCGCCAATGCGCTGGTGGCAGAGGGCCTGGCCAAGGGCGCCTTTCCGGGTCTGCCGACCGCGACGATCGCGACGGAGGTCAAGGTCGGGGCTTCGCGCCTCGACTTCCGTCTGGCGGACGAAAGCGGCCGGCCCTGCTGGGTCGAGGTCAAGAGCGTCACCCTCTCGCGCCGTGCCGGCCGCGCCGAATTCCCTGATGCCCGCACCGAGCGCGGCGCCAGGCACCTCGGGGAGCTCGCCGCCCTCTCGGCTGCGGGCGAGCGCGCGGTCCTGCTGTTCCTGGTGCAGCGGAGCGACTGCCGGGAGATGTCCCTCGCCGCCGACATCGATCCCGCCTATGCGGCGGCGCTGGCCCAGGCCCGCGCCGGGGGCGTGGAAATCCGGGCGTTTTCCTGCCGCGTCTCGCCCTCCGGCATTGACGCCGGGGCCGAGATCGCCTTTATCCAGGCGTAACAGGATCGAACCGGAAACTTTGCAACCGCCCCGCCGGACGGTATGCTGTCGGGAAATCGGGCTAGTAGATTGAACATGCAGAAGAAAGACGTCGCCGAGGACTGGATCAACGAGGATCGGCGCATCAAGATCCACGACGCATCTGGCTTTGCCGGAATGCGCAAGGCCGGGCGGCTCGCCGCCGAGGTGCTGGACTTCATCACCACCCACGTCCAGCCGGGCGTCACCACGGAAGAGCTGGACCGGCTCTGCCACGACTTCATCGTCGAGCGGAACGCGATTCCGGCGCCGCTGAACTATCGCGGGTTCCCGAAGTCGATCTGCACCTCGATCAACCACGTGGTCTGCCACGGCATCCCCGGCCCGCGGAAGCTGCTGGACGGCGACATCGTCAACATCGACGTGACGGTGATCGTCGACGGCTGGCACGGCGATTCGAGCCGCATGTATTGCGCCGGCAAGGTCGGCGTCCAGGCGATGAAGCTGATCGACATCACCTACGAGGCGATGATGCGCGGGATCGAGATGGTGCGTCCCGGCGCCACCGTCGGCGACATCGGCCACGCGATCCAAACCTATGCCGAGAAGCACCGCTTCTCGGTGGTGCGCGACTTCTGCGGCCACGGCATCGGGCGCATCTTCCACGACACGCCGTCGATTTTGCATTTCGGCCGCGCCGGCTCCGGCCCGGAGCTGAAGCCCGGCATGTTCTTCACCGTCGAGCCGATGATCAATGCCGGACGCTTCGACGTGAAGATCCTGGAGGACGGCTGGACGGCCGTCACCCGCGACAAGAAGCTCTCGGCCCAGTTCGAGCACACGGTGGGCGTCACCGAGACCGGCCGCGAGATCTTCACCACCTCCCCGAAGGAATTGCACCGACCGCCCTATCCGGTCTGAGGCCGGGTTGACCGACGCGGGGGAAAAGCCGGATTACCTCGGTCACCGCAAGCGACTGCGCGAGCGATTCCTCGCCGGCGGACCCACGGCGCTCGCGGACTACGAGCTCCTGGAGCTGCTGCTGTCCCAGGCCCAGCCCCGTGGCGATGTGAAACCGACCGCGAAGGCGTTGCTGCGGCGCTTCGGCAGCTTCGGCGGCGTGATCGCGGCCTCGCCCGAGGCCTTGGGCGAGATCGAGGGCATGGGCGATGCCTCGATCGTGGCGTTGAAGGCAGTGCAGGCCGCGGCGCTTCTGATGCAGAAGCAGGACATCATCCAGAAGCCGGTGCTGTCCTCCTGGAAATCGGTGCTCGACTATTGCCACTCGGCGATGGCGCATGAGCCGATCGAGCAGTTCCGCCTGCTCTTCCTCGACGGCAAGAACGCGCTCATCGCCGACGAGAAGCAGAGCCAGGGCACGGTCAACCACACG
>DATKNM010000046.1:0-3095 GCA_035541335.1 Binatia bacterium | reverse complement strand
CGCCAGACCGGCAAGACCGCCGTCATCATCGACACCATCCTCAATCAGAAGACGATCAACGCCGGCGGCGACGAGTCGAAGAAGCTCTATTGCATCTATGTCGCGATCGGCCAGAAGCGCTCGACCGTGGCGCAGATCGTGAAGACCCTGGAAGACGCCGGCGCGATGGAATACTCCGTCGTCGTCGCCGCCACCGCCTCCGAGCCGGCGCCGCTGCAGTACCTGGCGCCCTATACCGGCTGCACCATCGGCGAGTTCTTCCGCGACAACGGCATGCACGCCGTCATGTTCTACGACGACCTCTCGAAGCAAGCGGTCGCCTATCGCCAGATGTCGCTGCTGCTGCGCCGTCCGCCGGGACGCGAGGCCTATCCGGGTGACGTCTTCTATCTGCACAGCCGCCTGCTCGAGCGCGCGGCGAAGATGAACGACAAGAACGGCGCCGGCTCGCTGACCGCGCTGCCCGTGATCGAAACCCAGGCGGGCGACGTCTCGGCCTACATCCCGACCAACGTCATCTCGATCACCGACGGCCAGATCTTCCTGGAGACCGGCCTCTTCTATCGCGGCATCCGTCCGGCCATCAACGTCGGTCTCTCGGTCAGCCGCGTCGGCTCCGCCGCCCAGATCAAGGCGATGAAGCAGGTCGCCGGCCGCATCAAGCTCGAGCTCGCCCAATACCGCGAGATGGCCGCCTTCTCGCAGTTCGCTTCCGACCTCGACGCCGCCACGCAGAAGCTGCTCGCCCGCGGCGCCCGTCTGACCGAGCTGCTGAAGCAGCCGCAGTACCGGCCGATGCCGGTCGAGGAGCAGGTGGTCTCGATCTTCGCCGGCGTCCGCGGCTTCCTCGACACCGTCAAGATCGAGGACGTGAACCGGTTCGAGGCGGCCTATCTCGAAGAGGTGCGCGCCAAGCTCGCCGACGTGCTGGAGGCGATCCGCAAGGAGCGCGAGATCTCCAAGGCCACGGAGGACAAGCTGGTCGCCTTCCTCACCAACTTCGTGAAAACCTTCGCCTGATCGATCGGTCGGCCAGGCGAACGGAAAGGGTGAGGGATGCCCAGCCTTAAGGATCTGAAGCTCCGGATCAACAGCACCAAATCGACGCAGAAGATCACTTCGGCGATGAAGATGGTCTCGGCGGCGAAGCTGCGCCGCGCGCAGGAGCAGGCGGAAGCCGCGCGCCCCTATGCCGAGCGCATGGAGCGGGTGCTGGGCCGTCTCGCAGCCGCGGCCGCCGGCCGCGAGGGTGCGCCGCCGCTGCTCGGCGGCAATGGCCGCGACCAGACCCATCTCCTGGTGGTGATGACCTCCGACCGCGGTCTCTGCGGAGGCTTCAATTCCTCCATCGCCCGCGGCGCCCGGCGCCTCGCCCGCGATCTGAAGGCCCAGGGCAAGACGGTGAAGATCCTCTGCGTGGGCCGCAAGGGCCGCGACCAGCTGCGCCGCGAGTTCTCCAACGAGATCATCGGCACCATCGAGGACGTGGGCAAGCCGCGCATCAACTTCGCCGCCGCCGAGGGGATCGCGACCCGGATCCTCGCCATGTTCGAGCACGGCGAGTTCGACGTCTGCTCGCTGGTCTACAACCGCTTCAAATCGGCGATGACGCAGATCGTCACCATCCAGCAGCTCATTCCCTTCGCCGCGGCCGCGGCCAACGAGAACGAGCCCGGCGGCACCGCGTCCTATGAATACGAACCGGACGAGCTCGGGATCCTCTCCGCCCTGCTGCCGAAGAACGTCGGCATGCAGATCTTCCGGGCGCTCCTGGAGAACAACGCCTCGGAGCAGGGCGCGCGCATGACCGCCATGGACAGCGCGACCCGCAACGCCGGCGACATGATCAACAAGCTCACCATCACCTACAACCGCTCGCGCCAAGCCGCCATCACCAAGGAGCTGATCGAGATCATCTCCGGTGCGGAAGCGGTCTAATCGATACCGAAGGAGTTACCGCAATGGCTCAGAATCGTGTCGGCAAGGTCACCCAGGTGTTGGGCGCCGTGGTCGACGTTCAGTTCGAAGGCGACCTGCCGGCGATCCTGAACGCGCTGCAGGTCGATAACCATGGCAAGCGACTGGTGCTGGAAGTCGCCCAGCATCTCGGCGAGAGCACGGTCCGCACCATCGCCATGGACACGACCGACGGCATGGTCCGCGGCCAGGAAGCGGTCGATACCGGCGCGCCGATCACGGTGCCGGTCGGGCCGGAGACCCTGGGGCGGATCATCAACGTGATCGGCGAGCCGGTCGATGAGCGCGGCCCGGTCACGGCGAAGAAGCACTACGAGATCCACCGCCCGGCGCCGTCCTTCGTCGATCAGGCGACCGAGCCGCAGGTGCTCGTGACCGGAATCAAGGTCGTCGATCTGCTGACGCCGTACCCGAAGGGCGGCAAGATAGGCCTCTTTGGCGGCGCCGGCGTCGGCAAGACCGTCACCATCATGGAGCTGATCAACAACGTCGCGAAGGCCCACGGCGGCGTCTCGGTGTTCGCCGGCGTCGGCGAGCGCACCCGCGAGGGCAACGACCTCTATCACGAGATGATGGAGTCGAAGGTCATCCAGCTCGACGGCGAGTCCAAGGTGGCCCTCGTGTACGGCCAGATGAACGAGCCGCCGGGAGCCCGCGCCCGCGTCGCGCTGACCGGCCTCACCCAGGCCGAGTACTTCCGCGACGAGGAAGGCCAGGACGTGCTGTTCTTCATCGACAACATCTTCCGCTTCACCCAGGCGGGCTCGGAAGTGTCGGCGCTGCTGGGCCGCATTCCTTCGGCCGTGGGCTATCAGCCGACGCTGGCCACCGACATGGGCGCGCTGCAGGAGCGCATCACCACGACCAAGAAGGGCTCGATCACCTCGGTGCAGGCGATCTACGTGCCGGCCGACGACTTGACCGATCCCGCGCCGGCGACCTCGTTCAGCCATCTGGACGCGACCACCGTGCTGTCGCGCCAGATCGCCGAGCTCGGCATCTTCCCGGCGGTGGATCCGCTCGACTCCACCTCGCGCATCCTCGATCCCCGGATCGTCGGCGAAGAGCACTACCAGGTCGCGCGCGACGTGCAGCGCGTGCTGCAGACCTACAAGTCG
>DATKNM010000045.1:0-10462 GCA_035541335.1 Binatia bacterium | reverse complement strand
CTGCGCCTTCCAGCCGTTCCAGGTCTTCGGCCCCACGGCCCGGATGTCGGCGACGGTCAGCACCAGCAGCAGGCGGAGGCGCTCCAGCGACTGCACCACATCGACGAAGTCGCTGATGGTCTTCGGGTCCTCGATGTCGCGTCGGAACGCGGTGTTGCTCATGATCAGGTGGTAGCGCACCAGCCAGGTGACGGTCTCGGTCTCCTCGGCAGTGAGGCCGAGCCGCGGCCCGAGGCGTTCCGCCACCTCGGCGCCGAGTTCGGAATGGTCACCCCCGCGGCCCTTGGCGATGTCGTGCAGCAGCACCGCGAGATAGAGCACCCGGCGCGACACCACCTGGCGCACCACGGCGCTGGCGATCGGCGCCTCGTCTTTGAGTTCGCCGCGCTCGATGCGCCAGAGGATGCCGATGGCTTTCAGGCTGTGCTCATCGACCGTGTACTGGTGATACATGTCGAACTGCATCTGCCCGACCACCCGGCCGAAATCCGGGATGAAGCGCCCGAGCACGCCGACCTCGCTCATGCGGCGGAGCGTCAGCTCCGGCTCCTTCTCGCCGGTCAGGATCTCCAGGAACAGCCGGTTGGCCTCGGGATCGGTGCGCAGGCCGTCCACATAGCGCGCGGATTGCGTGAGCCAGGTCATGGCGACCGGGTGGATCGCCAGCTCATGGCGCTGCGCCACGTGGAAGATGCGGATGAGGTCGATGCGGTGCACCCTGAACCAGCCGGGGCCGCCGACGGTCAGCTGTCCGCCGTCATTGCGGAAGCCCTCGACCTCGGTCTTGCGGCTCATCACCGGGATGCGGAACAGCGACCGGTGCATGCGCTTCGATTCGACCGCCGCCAGGAAATAGCGCGTCAGCGCGCCGACCGATTTCGCGGTCAGGAAATAGTGCTTCATCAACCGCTCGACGCCCTTCGAGCCGGCATGGTCGGTGTAGCCGAGGCGCCGCGCCATCTCCGACTGCTGGTCGAAGGTCAGGCGGTCCTCGGCACGGTCGGTGAGATAGTGGAGATGGCAGCGCAGGGTCCAGAGGAAGTTCAGCGCTTTCTCATAGGTCGCGACCTCGTTGGCGCTCAGGAGCTCGGTGCCGATGAGACCGGCGAAGTCATCGACGCGATAGAGGAAGCGCGCGATCCAGAGCAGCGTCTGGAGATCCCGGAGGCCGCCCTTGCCCTCCTTGATGTTGGGCTCGAGGGTGTAGCGGGAATCGCCGATGCGCTTGTGTCGCGCCTGGCGCTCCGCGAGCTTGTCCTTCAGGAACGCCTCGCCCTTGCCCTTGACGATCTCCTTCTCGAACTTGGTGCGGAACTGCTCGTAGAGCGGCTGGTCGCCCCAGAGATAGCGCGCTTCCAGGAGATTGGTCCGGATGGTGAGGTCGCCCTGGGCCTGGCGAATGCATTCGCTGACGCTGCGCGCGGCGTGGCCGACCTTGAGGCCGAGATCCCAGAGCCGATAGAGGATGAACTCCACCACCTGCTCGCTGTGGGGCGTCAGTTTGTAGGGCAGCAGGAACAGCAGGTCGATGTCGGAATGCGGCGCCAGCTCGCCGCGGCCATAGCCGCCCACCGCAGCAAGGCCGAGGCGCTCGGCGCTGGTCGGGTTCGCCAGCGGATAGGCGCTCTCGACGGCATAGTCGAACAGGCAGCGGATCAGCTGGTCGATCAGGAAGCTTGCTTCGTGGGCGCAGGCGAGGCCGGCGCCGGCGCCGCGCGGATTGGCGTCGAAGCGGCGCTTGATCTCGGCCCGGCCCTCGGCGAGATGGCGCCGCAGGATCGCCTGCAGCTCCGACGTTGCACCGGCCGGATCGGCGCTTTTCTCCGCCAGCGCGGCGAGCTCGCCGGTCAGGCGCCGGCGGTCGAGGATCGCGCGCTGGTTATCGATATCCACCATGGCCGCATGCTACGCGCCCCACAGTGGCGGGTAAAGGCGCGGGACGGTTCGCCGGGGTTACTCGCCGCCGGCGAGATGCTTCAAAGCGGCATAGGCGTGGTCGCGGCCGAGCTGGGAGCAGGTGAGGCCGACGGTGACCCCGCCGATCCCGGAATAGCGCCGTCCGCCGAGCTTGCGGAAGGCGAGGCAATCCATCGGGTCCTCGCGGTCGAAGCTCACCTGGACCTTCTCGACCTCATAGCCGCCGACCGAAGCGTCGATCGCCCAGTCCTTGAAGTCGGCCTTGTAATAGCGGCTGATGTCGCTTTCCAGGCTGCGCCGGTCGTAGTAGACCCGGCTGGTGCCGAGGATATGGTCATCGACCACGTCCAGGAAGGTCGCCTCGGTGTTGGAGAAGGCGTGCATCGTGACGATCTTGATCGCCGCCGGCACGTCGAGATTGATCGAAGCTTGGCTGTGGTCCGAGCACTTCGCCGTAAAGCCCGGCGCGTCGAAGGTGAACGGCGTATCGGAGCAGGGAATGTCCTTCCCGTCATCCTTGGCCGCCGCCGGCGTGCCGCCGAAGCCGACCGCCAGTACGCCGAAGGCGAATGCTACCGCGGTCACGAGAGCAGCTGATCTCCACGTCGACATCAGTTGCCCCCACCGCTGAAGTGTTTAAGCGCCTCAACGGCATGGTCGCGGCCGAGCACCGAGCAGGACAGCCCGACGGTCATCCCGCCGACGCCGCCCCAGCGATGGCCGCCCAGACGTTGGAAGCCGATGCAATCGAGCGGGTCGGCGTTGTTGAAGGTGGCGCTGACACGTGCCACTTCGAAGCCGCCGATGTCACTGTCCTTCGACCAGTTGGCGAACTTGGCGCCGAACAAGCGCTCGACGTCGCTTTGGACGCTGCCCGCCGAATAGACGATCCGCGTGTTGCCGGCAACGTGATAATCGACGACGTCCAGGAAGGTCGCCTCGGTCTTGGACATCGCATGCAGGGTGAAGGCCTTGAGCGCGGCGGACTGCTCGCCGGCGTTCATCGAAGCCTCGCTGAGGTCCTTGCAACTGACGTCATATCCGGGAGCATCGAACTTGAGCGGAGTATCTGAACACTCAACCGTCTTGCCGTCCTCGGCTCGCGCTCCCGCAATGCCGAGCAACAGTATTCCCGCCGCCAGAGGCAGCAGCACGCCACGCCTGTTCATGAAATTCTGTCCCACCTACCAACGCCCACCGGAAAAGTAGAGTAATATCCGGTTTCGTCAATCCCCGGCATTGCGCACAATGTCGCTCTCGGTGTGCGTTTTCCTCCTTCGCTTTTTTCTGGCAAGCCGGGAGGCGGACTTCATAGAATGCACAGAGGGAAATATCCCTGGGAAGGCGAGCGGCCGGCGTTTGAAATGAACCGGCCGTCATAAGCCGCAGGACAAGGCGGCGAGCGAGGGAAGATGGCGGAAACGGCGCTGGTCGTCGAGGATCTGCACAAGCGCTTCGGCGATCTCGAGGTGCTGAAGGGCGTCTCGGTCACGGCCCATGTCGGCGACGTGATCGCCATGATCGGCTCGTCGGGCTCTGGCAAGAGCACGCTGCTCCGCTGCATCAATCTCCTGGAAACGCCGGATTCCGGGAAGGTCGTGGTCAACGGCGAGCTCATTCGCATGAAGCCGACCAAGGGCGGCCATGCGGTGCCGGAGGATTCGAAGCAGGTCGACCGGATCCGCGCCAGCCTCGGCATGGTGTTCCAGAGCTTCAACCTCTGGTCCCACATGACCATCATCGAGAACGTGATCGAGGCGCCGGTCCATGTCTTGAAGCTCTCCAAGAAGGACGCGATCGAGCGCGCCGAGCGCCTGCTCGCCAAGGTCGGCATCGCCGACAAGCGCAACCACTATCCGAGCCACCTCTCCGGCGGCCAGCAGCAGCGCGCGGCCATCGCCCGCGCCCTCGCCATGGAGCCGAAGGTGATGCTGTTCGACGAGCCCACCTCCGCGCTCGATCCCGAGCTGGTGGGCGAGGTGCTGCGCGTGATGCGCCAGCTCGCCGAGGAGGGCCGCACCATGCTGGTCGTCACCCATGAGATGGGCTTCGCCCGCGAAGTCGCCAACAACGTGATCTTCCTGCACCAGGGCCGGATCGAGGAGGAGGGGAACCCGAAGACGGTGTTCGCCAATCCGAAGTCCGACCGCCTCCGTCAGTTCCTCACCACCGCGCATCACAAGTAGCGGGAATCGAGTAAGGCGCCCTACTCGAAGATTGCCGCCGCCGGATCTGCGATGCTGGCGCTGAGGCCGCGATAGGCCGCACCCAGAAATCCCGCCCAGAGCGCATGCGCAAAGGCGAAGCCTGCAAACACAAACGGCAACCCCAGAAAGAACGCTGCCCGCACGCCTGCGCTCGCGGTCAAGACGCTCACCGGGATAAGCAAGAGCAGCATCGTAGCGAGATAGGCAAGAAATACGGCGATACCCGCCAATAGCAACCGGAATTGCGCCGCCTGGGTCATGCGCCAGCTCTCCCGCAATGCGAGATGCTTGCCCATGGATGCCGCCGGAATGATCAGCGCCAGGCGAATCATGAACCAAGCGATCGCGATTGTTGCGCCCAGGCTTCCGAGGATGGCGGGAACTGCCGCCAGGCCGTGTAGATCAACCTGGAACGACAGTCGGCCGTCATGAAAATGGCCCAGTGCCAAGAATAGTCCCGCAAGGATAACAAGGACGATGCTCGTCAATACGAACAGGAGCCGAAGGAAAGCCCATGCGACGCGCCAGGTGCGGCGATCAAAGGGACTGGTCGGGGTTCCCATGGCAGCGACATCTTCGGTTACCACCAACCGGCACCAAGGCGCCGCAAAAGCCGCTGCGAACGGCAATGACACCAAGAAGCCGATCACGTCCCATATGGTGAACACGCCGTCCGTTAGCGAGAGACTGTCATCGCCAGATTGAACGTAGTACGACGGAGGGCAAAAGAGGATCGCGAGCAACAGCGGGCCCAAACCGAACTGCACGAAGGCCCCGAAGTGTCGAAGCGGCGTCCGCCATGCGGTCGAATACAAGGTGCCTACTCGCAGATTGCTGTGCTCCAAGGTCCCCCTCCGGTGCAGCACGTCACCAGCTACCGTGTTTGTGACTTCTCTGGCAAGGGGCTGAATGGCAACCGGCACTGCAACAGTTCAACCGATGGTGAGCGTGCCGGCATTTCGGCGATAGATGGAGCTTGATATGAAGAGACAGGCTGGTGGCTCGAATTCGGAAGGCCTTCGCCGCTTCGGCCTACCGCCCAGCCTCGATGAGATCGAGGAGCTGGCGCATCGCATCTTTCGCGATCTGCCGGAGGCCTTCACGGCGCCCTGCCGGGGGCTGGCGATCCGGGTGATGGACTTTCCCGACGACGAGACTTTGGCCGAGATGGGGATCGAATCGCCGTTCGATCTCGCTGGGCTCTATCGCGGCGCGCCCTTGACGGTGCAAGGCGCCGCCGACGTGCGACACCACCTCGACATGGTCCTGCTGTTCCGCCGGCCGTTGCTCGACTGGTGGGCGGAGGAAGATTTCGCGTTCGAGGACCTCGTGCGCCACGTGCTCATCCACGAGATCGGCCACCATTTCGGCTTCAGCGACGCCGACATGGAGCGCATCGAAGGGTCGCGCGACGGCTGATCGCGCGACCCCGGCCTTTTCACTCCGCCGGCTGCATCCGCGCTGTCTGCTGCTCGCGGACCGACACCGGGAAGCCGCCGAGCCAGAGATTGGCGGCGAAGCTCAGCACCGCGAGGCCGACCACGACCGAGAAGATGCCGGCCAGCGGTCCGCCGATATCGTCATGGCCGTTGACGATCAGGGCGACGGCGATCATCAGCGGCGGCAGGCCCAGATTGTGCAGCCAGAAATGCACCTTCGCGAGCCTGGTCTCGGCGAGATGCGGCGCCTTCGCGTAGATGAGGCCGCAGAGCCCGAGGCTGACCCAGCCCAGCAGGTTGAGGTGCGCGTGCACGGGGACCTGCGCGAAGTCCTTGGTGGCGCCCATGTAGATTCCCCAACCGACGGCGATCACCCAGTATGTGACGGCGATCCGCAGCAGACGTGCACTCATGTCGTTTCCTTTCCCAGTCGTGTTTGGTGTCTTGTCCTTAGCAGGACGTTCGGGATGAGATCGCCGTGACCGGCTTCCCGCCCCTATACCGATCGACACATCGGGCGATAAGCCGAGACCAATAGGCTCGTGATCCAGGTCACATGTTAACGGCGCTTTAACGCTGAGGCGCGACTCTTGACCCTAAGGCAACGGGGCCGATTTATCGAGAATCGATCCGGCCCCCACCGGAGTTGCGCTGGTGGAGTCGCACTGGAGGAGTTGATGACCAAGATCCTGGTCTCCGAGCAGAATCCGAAGGGCTACACGACGGAGATGGTGCTCGCGATCATCCGTCAGGACATCATCGCGCGGCTGCAGAAATACGCCGGCGATCCCCGCAAGGAGGCGCGCCAGGTGCTGGAGAACAACATCCGCATCCTGCAGCTGCTCGGCGAGGCCGTGACCCTCGCCGAAGCCAACACCCGCACCCTGGCCGACGGGTAGTCAGGGCGACCAGCAACCTTCTGGCAGGCGTCATGCCAAGGCTTGGCCTTGGCATCCACGAGTTCAGATAATCCGAACTCGTAGACCCCAAGGCCAAGCCTTGGGGTGACGACCGAGTATGGTGCTTGGAGCCTCAGTTCAGTCGAACGTTCTAATGATCCGTCGCCGGAAGCGTGATGCCGACGAGGGTGCCGGCGCCCGGCACCCCGGAGATGTCGAGCTGGCCGCCCAGGAGCTCGGCGAGACCCTTGGCGAGCGGCAGGCCGAGCCCGGCCCCTTGATAGCGGCGGTTGAGCGCGGAATCGACCTGGCCGAAGGGTGCGAGGGCGGTCGGGATATCCTTCACGGCGAGGCCGATCCCGGTATCGGCGATCTCGAACCGCACCAGCCGGTCGCCGATCCCGCTGACCTTGATCTGGACCTGGCCGCCCGCCGGCGTGAACTTGATCGCGTTCGAGATCACGTTGGTGAGGATCTGCCGCAGCTTGCTCTCGTCGCTCTCGAGCTGCGGCGTCGCCGGATCGATCTCGACCGAGAGCGTCACGCCCGATTCCTGCACCCGCCGCTCCAAAGTGTGGAGCGCGCCTTCGATCACCGCCGTGGGATCGACCGGGCGCAGCGTCACCTCGGTGGTGCCGAGTGCCAGCTTGGAGAGGTCGAGGGTGTTGTTGATGATGGTGAGCAGGTTGCGCCCGCTCTCGGCGATCTCCTTCGCGTAGCCGCGATAGCGGGCATCGCCCAAGGGGCCGAAGCCCTCGGCGCCCAGGATCTCGGCAAAGCCGATCACCGAGTTCAGGGGCGTGCGCAGCTCGTGGCTCATGTTGGCGAGGAACTGCGACTTCTCCTTGCTGGCGGCCTCGGCGCGGGCGACGCTCTCGACCAGCGCCAGCGAGCGCGCGTGCTCCGCGCGCAGCAGATGGTCGCCGTGGCGCACATACCAGATCAGCACCAGGTAGACGGCGCCGGTCGTGAGTAGGACGATCGCCACCTGCGAGGCGATGCCGCGGTTGATGTCGCGCAGGAATTCGGTGACGTCGTCATAGACTTCGAACACGCCGACGATCTCCGATCCGGACCCGCTGCGATAGATGGGGACGTAGCTCGAAAGCAGGTCGCGATCGACCACCGTCGATTCGGTGACGCTGAAGGTGTTGGCGCGGGCGAGCTCGCTGAAGACCCGGTCCCGCAGCGCCGACTGGAAGCCCTCGTCGTCGCTCTCGTCCTCGCCGACCTGATTGGCGTCGGTGGAGAAGAGTGTATGGCCTTGCCGGTCGTAGATCTTCAGCCGATAGACCGGCGCGTCGTGGATGAAGGCCAGGATCTCTTGGCGCAAGGCCGCGACCTCCGGCCGGTTCTTCCAGGTCTCGGGATCGGTCTTGGAGAGCTGCTCCAGCGTCGCGGCATCGCGGGTCCACAGCAGGTTGGCGAGCACCCGGGCGACGTTGACATTGTTCTGCTCGGCCATCTCCTCCATCTCGCCGAGCGACCAGTACCAGTGGCAGGCGGAGAGCAGCAGCGCCGCCAGCACCATGACCAGCGCCGCCACCAATGCGAAGCTCCGCGTCAAGCGGAACCGGCGCGTCGGCGACGTCACCCCGCCGGCGGTGACACCGCCGGGCGCCACCACCCTGGGTTCGGGCGCGCGCGGTTGCAGGAAGGGCTTGCTCATCGATCCCTTCTGCACGCGCGGCGACGGGTCTGGCAAAGCATTCATGCGATTCGGCCGGATAGTGTCCCCGACGTCCACCCGGGGGTCCGGTCGAAGTCTCCGCCGAATTGGTGAAGGAATCCTTCCACCTCAACCGGAACGTGATGACGGTTCGGCGACACTTCCGGCGCCGCGTGGCGCTGGGAATACCTGCCGCCGGGTGCTGCACCCAACGATTCTACGGCGGACTTCCGCGCTGTTCCGCGGGGCCGACGGACGCCGCCGCGGCTTCGGGCTAGGATGATGGCCGTCAAGCGAGTCGACCCGGCTCTATCGATAATTACGCGCCGGTTGTCCTCGCGATCATCTTTCGCGGATCACGATGTCGTCATCGACCGTTCCTTCCGCCCGCGATCCCGGCCGCGATCCGCGGGTCGCGGCCTATTGCCAGGCCTCCGGCCGCGATGTGGTCCGGGCCGATGAAGCAGCACTCTCGACGCCGGCGGTGCGCAGTCTCTGGGACTGGTGGCAAGCCGCGCGCGGCGAGGCGGCGGGGATACCCGAGCGGCACCGCTTCGACATCGCCGCCTATCCATCCCTCGCGCCGAACCTCTTCCTGGTCGAGCGCTGCGACGGCGGTTTCCGGCTGCGGCTCGCCGGCGAGGCCTTCGTCGAGATGTTCGGCCGGCGCAAGGGCCATGAGTGGCGGGCGGAGGCGCCGGAGCCGCTGGCCCGGACCATGGCCGGCTATTTCGACTTCGTGGCGGAATCCGGCTGGCCGCTCCGCTCGTCTGGGCGGCTGAAATGCGCCTGGGCCGACTGGTTCAGCTTCGAATCCCTGGTCTGCCCGCTGGGCGGCGAGGATCGGGGCCGGTTGCTGGGGGTCGCCGTGAAGCTGCCGGAAGAAGGACCCGCAACGGAATAGCGCGGGAATTGGTGGACCCGATCAGAATCGAACTGACGACCTTCTCATTGCGAACGAGACGCTCTCCCAACTGAGCTACGGGCCCACCCGGCGGGAGATCCGCGAAGCCGGAGAGCTCCCGCGGAACGGGGCGGAATATGGGTGGGCGCACCGGGAACTGTCAAGCAGCGTCTAACATCTTGATCTCCGACCCGAAAATGCCCAGCGCGGCCTCGGTGTCGAGAGGCCGGGTACCGGCCTTGCGCCCGGCCTGCGGCTTGGCTAGGGTCGCCCCGATTTTGCGCCCGATCTTGCCGCCCCGTCTTGCCCGGCCCCACGGAATCGATCGGGCATCGGGGGCCGCCACCAGCCAGAGGAACCAACATCCGCCATGTATTCGGTCGTCTGGCTCGTCAGCACGGTGATCTCGATCTACATCTGGGTCCTGATCATCCAGGTGGTCCTCTCCTGGCTGGTCGCGTTCAACGTGATCAACACCCGGAACCGCTTCGTCTACATGGTGAGCGACGTCGCCTATAAGCTGACCGAGCCGGCCTTGCGGCCGATCCGGCGCATCCTGCCGAATTTCGGCGGCCTCGACCTCTCGCCGGTGGTGTTGATCCTGCTGCTGGGCTTCCTCCAGCGCCTGGTGGTCGAGCTGACCTACAGCCTCTGAACCCACGCCGGTGACGCTGCGTCCCACCTTGGTTGCGGGCGGAATCCGGCTTCGCCTGAAGGTCCAGCCGAAGGCGCGGCGCGCGGGACTTTTGGGATTAGCGCCGGAGGCCGAGGGCGGCACGGCGTTGAAGGTAGCGGTCAGCGCGCCGCCCGAGGACGGCAAGGCCAATGCCGCGGTGGTGGCGCTGCTGGCCGACCAATTGGGTGTCGCCAAGGCGGCGGTTTCGGTCGTCGCCGGCGCAACCGACCGGCGCAAGCTGGTGGAGATTCGCGGCGAACCCGCGGCATTGCAGGCAAGGCTCGCCGCACTGCTGCAAGAATTCGAACGGAAAGGATCGAACGATGAGTGACCGAGCGAGCGTCGCGAAAGACCCTAAGGTGATCGACGGCAAGGCCTTCGCCGAGGGCCTGCGCGAGAAGCTCGCGCGCCAGGTCGCGACCTTGAAGGAGAAGCACGGCTTCGTGCCTGGCCTCGCCGTCGTGCTGGTCGGCGAGGATCCGGCGAGCAAGGTCTATGTCCGCAACAAGGGCGAGCAGACCAAGGCCTCGGGCATGGCGAGCTTCGAGCACAAGCTCCCGGCGACCACCAGCCAGGCCGAGCTCCTGGCGCTGATCGACCAATTGAACAGGGACCCGAAGGTCAACGGCATCCTCTGCCAGCTCCCGGTGCCGAAGCAGATCGATCCCCAGGCGATCATCGACGCGATCGATCCCGCGAAGGACGTGGACGGCTTCCATGTCGTCAATGCCGGCCGGCTTGCGACCGGCGG
>DATKNM010000044.1:0-6011 GCA_035541335.1 Binatia bacterium | reverse complement strand
AACGTGAAGGCGCTCTCGAAGTTCACCGGTGCCAAGCCCGAGGACATCGCCGATCGCCTGAAGGTCTCGGTCTATGTCCCGGCGGCGGACCAGGCGAGCCCGCAATGGCTGGGCGGCGGCGAGAGCTCGAAGCTCGCCGGCGTCTTGAAGGACACGGCGCAGTTCCTGAAGGAGCAGCAGAAGATCAACCAGGTGCTGGACTCCTACGCCGCCTTCATCGACCCACGCTTCGTGCAGTCCGCGGTCGCCACCAACTGAACGCAGGATCGGAGGGGCCGGCCATGACGCTCGTCGTCGAGAACGCCAGCGTGATCTACGAGGGGACGGACGCCCACCCCGTCCATGCCCTCGCCGATGCCTCGCTCAGCATCCCGCGGCGCGGCTTCGTGGTCGCGCTCGGTGCCTCGGGCTGCGGCAAGACCACCTTGCTGAATGCCATGGCCGGCTTCCTTCGTCTGACCGGCGGCGCGGTGACCGTGGACGGCGTCCCGGTCACCGGCCCCGGCCCGGACCGGGGCGTCGTGTTCCAGAAGGACACGCTCTATCCCTGGCTCAACGTGCTGGAGAACGTCGCCTTCGGCCTCAAGCTCTCCGGCCTCAAACGCGAAGCGCGGGAGCGCAAGGCAGGTGACCTGCTCGCGCTGGTCGGGCTCGAAGGCTTCGAGAGCTCCGCCACCTATCGCCTCTCCGGTGGCATGCGCCAGCGGGTCAGCCTCGCCCGAGCGCTCGCCACCGATCCCGAGATCCTGCTGATGGACGAGCCGTTGGGCGCGCTCGACTCCCTCACCCGGGAGACTATGCAGGAGCTGATCGTCGATATCTGGGCGCGCACCGAGAAGGCGATCTTCTTCATCACGCATTCGATTGAAGAAGCGCTGTTTCTCGCCACCGAGCTGGTCGTCATGTCGCCCCGCCCAGGCCGCATCATCCGGCGCTACCACCTCGACTTCGTCCACCGCTACGTCGCGACCCGCGACGCCTCCGCCGTCAAATCGGATCCCGCCTTCATCGCGCTCCGCGAGGAGATCCGTACCCTCATCCATGAAACCGGGAGTGAGACCCATGGCCGACATCTCCTTGCCCGCGCAAGCTGAAGCGACCGCTGCCGCCTGGCCGCAGCAGCTTCTTCGCACCGCAACGAAGCGGCGGCGCGGCATTCCCATCGTCGTCTGGTCGAGCCTCGTGCTGTTCGGCGCCTGGGCGCTCGTCACCAAGCTGAAGCTGGTTGCCCCTCTCTTCCTCCCCTCGCCTTTCGAGGTCGCCAGCCAGTTCTATGCCGTGGCGGTGGACGGATTCTCCAATGCGACACTGCTCCAGCATGTCGGAATCAGCCTGTTCCGCGTGATCTCGGGCTTCGCCATCGCCTCGGCCATCGGCATCCCGCTGGGCCTCGCCATGGGCAGCAGCCGTTGGGTCAACGGCATCTTCAGCCCGCCGATCCAGCTCTACTGGCCGGTCCCGCCGCTCGCTTATCTCCCGCTCGTGATCATCTGGTTCGGCATCGGCGAGACGGCGAAGATCATCCTGCTCTCCCTCGCCATGTTCGCGCCGATCGTGATCTCGGCCCAGGCCGGCGTGCGATCGGTGGCGCAAGGCCGCATCCAGGCGGCGCAGAGCCTGGGGGCCTCGCGACGACAGGTCTTCCTGCACGTGGTCCTGCCCAGCGCCCTGCCGGAAATCCTCACCGGTCTCCGGATCGCCATCGGCGCCGGATGGGGCACGCTGGTCGCTGCGGAGCTGGTCGCCGCCACCAAGGGCCTCGGCTTCATGACCCTCTCCGCGGCGGAGTTCCTGGTCACCGACGTGGTCTTCGTCGGCATCCTCACCATCGCCGCGCTCGCCACCACCTTCCTCTTCGCGCTCCGCCGCCTGGAACGCGCGCTCACGCCCTGGAAAGGGCAGGAATAACCCGCAGTCCCGCTCAACACACTAAGGAGACATCGCCATGCCAAAGACCATCCTCGCCCCCCGCGCCAAGCCGGCAGGCGCCAGGCTCGACGTCACCCCGCTCAACCCGACCTTCGTCGCGGAGGTCCACGACATCGATCTCGCCCAGCACCATTCCGATGAGACCATCGCCGATATCCGCAGCGCCTTGGTCAAGCACAAGCTGCTGCTGTTCCGCGATCAGGTGCTCACGCCGAGCCAGCAGAAAGCCTTCGCCGGCCGTTTCGGCGCGCTGCACATCCATCCCCTGCTGAACAATGACGGCGGCAACGAGAATCCTGAGATCATCGTCTTGAACTACGACCGCGACCGGCCGCCGGAACGGGACGAGTTCCATACCGACGTCACCTTCATCGCGACGCCGCCCTTGGGATCGATCCTCTACGGCGTCCAGATCCCGGAGACCGGCGGGGATACCCTGTTCGCCGATCTCGGCGCTGCCTACAAGGCGCTCTCCGAGCCGCTGAAGCGGGCACTCGAGGGCGTGCGGGCGAGGCACGACTTCGTTCGCAGCTTCCGGACCAGCACCTACTACAGCGAGAACAACGACCCGCAGAAATGGGAGCAGGCGCGCAAGAACAACCCGCCGGTCAGCCATCCCGTGGTCCGCACCCATCCGGAAACCGGCGAGAAGGGCCTGTTCGTCAACCGCGGCTTCACCGAGGAGATCGAAGGCGTCTCGCGGCTGGAGAGCGATGCGCTGCTGGAACTGCTGTTCCGCCATGCCGAGCAGCCTCAATTCGGCTATCGCCATCGCTGGCGCGCCGGCGACGTGCTGTTCTGGGACAACCGCATCACCCAGCACATGGTGATCGCCGATTACTGGCCGCAACACCGCCGCATGCACCGCGCCACCATCCTGGGCGACCGGCCGGTGTGAGGTTGCGCGAGGATTGAGCGCTGGATCTTGAGCGTCACGGCTGCATGCCCCCACCAACCTCCCCCTGAAGGGGGAGGCTTTAGACCAGCGCGCCGGCTCTTTCCTTCTTCTCCCCCTTCAGGGGGGAGTGAGAGGGGGGCATGCAGCCTGAGCGCTTTAGAACCAGCACTCGGTCGATGAGCCAGCTACCGATCCCCCGGATCGACATCATCGTAATAGAACTCCGGCAACGGCTCGGTGCGCGGGTCGAGGGCGCCGGCGATAGCCGACGTCGTCTGCATGGCGACGAAGCCGGTCTGCTGCTCGGCCGGACGCGCGACCCGGCGCACCATGCGATAGCGGGTGAAGGCGACCAGGATCAGAGAGATCGAAGCCAGGTAGATGAAGAACGCCTTCGGTCCGAACCAGCCCATGGCGGCCGAGGCGATCAGCGGCCCGGTCATCGCGCCGATCGACCAGATCAGCAGCAATCCGCCCGAGGCCGCCACCATCGCCGCCCGCTCGATGTAGTCATAGACCTGGGAGACGGCGATCGGATAGATCGCCGCGAGGCAGCCGCCGAAGACGAAGACGGCGGCCAATGTTCCGGGGAACGGCCCCGACTTCATCGCGATCAGCATCAGCGCCACGCTGGAGATCAACGTGCCTGCGACCACTCCGAGCAGCACGGTCCGCCGATCGTAGCGGTCGGAGAGCCGGCCGATCGGATATTGCAGCGCCAATCCGCCGAAGATAGGCGCGCCCATGAAGAGCGAGACATGGAACACGCTGAGGCCGAGCTCGTTGGCGTAGATCGCGCCGAGCGCGTAGAACGCGCCGGAAATCAGACCGGCGCCACAGGTGACCACGACTCCTAAGGGCGAGGCGCGGTAGAGCGCCATCAGGCTCATCGCCTTGATCTTGTCGATCTCCGGCCCCGCGACCCGGGTCAGCACGACCGGCACCAGGGACAGGACAAGGGCCAGTCCCACGACGCTGAAGAGCTCGGTGCCCTGCACGGAGCCGATGTTCACCAGGAACTGGCCGCCGAACGAGGCTGTGTAGACTGTCACCACGTAGATCGAGAGCACCTGGCCCCGATTCTCGTTGCTGCTCTTCACATTGAGCCAGCTCTCGATGATCGCGTAGAGGCCGGCCATGCAGAAGCCGCTGACGATCCTGAGCAGCCCCCAGACCCAGACGTCGAAGACCAGAGCGTAGATCATCACCGCCGCGGTGAAGATCGCTGCCAGGGCGGCGAAGGCGCGGATATGCCCCGCCCTTCGGATCAGCATCTGAATGCGGGCACTGCCGATGACGAAGCCGAGGTAGAACGCCGACATCACCAGGCCGGACTGGAATTCCGGAACGCGTTCGATGCCCATCCGGACCGGCAGCAGGATTCCCAGAAGCGAATTGCCCAGCACCAGGATCAAGGTGCCGAGCAGAAGCGGGAAGACGCTGGTGAGGGTCTGGATCATGGCCGCGCGCCGGTACCGAAGCCGGCTTCAAGATTGTGGCAACGCTGCCGGATCATGCTCTACCCTATCCCCTGACACCCGGTTCCGAGCGCCGCCGATTGGTATCATTGCGACAGGCGGCGAACAACCGGGGCTCGGGCAACCAAGATCAGGACAGGCCAAGATGGCGACCTTCGATTTCGAGCTCGATCCACGGCTGGACGCCGACAGCCTGTTCCTGGTGGATTGGCCGCTCTGCCGTGTCCTGCGGATGAACGACCGCGCCTATCCCTGGCTCATCCTGGTGCCGCGCCGGAGCGGCAAACGGGAGATTATCGATTTGGCGGTGGCGGATCAGCAGGTCCTGCTGGGTGAGATCGGCCATGCCAGTCGCGCCATCCGGAAGGCCCTCAATCCGGAGAAGCTCAACGTCGCCGCCTTGGGCAACGTCGTGCCCCAGCTCCATGTCCATGTGATCGGTCGATTCGCCGGGGATCCGGCATGGCCGCGCCCGATCTGGGGAGTCCAGGCGCCGAAGCCGTTCAGCAGCGATGAGGCGGAGGTCGAGGTAATCCAGTGGCGGGAGCGGCTCACCTGATGCCTCTTTATATCCCCGTCCGACCGGTCAGCGGATGCCCTGTCAGCAGCGTGACCAGATGCGCCGCGAAGACCAGGAACGCGACGGCAGCGCAGAATTGAACGCCGAGCCAAGGCACGCCTGGCCATAGCCGTTCATGGAACGGGCGGCGCAGCTGCCAATTGGCGAGGCCGCCCAAGACCAGCGCGAGGACAGCGCCCAGCGTAGAAGCGAGCAGCCCGGGTGCTTCCACCTCTCGCAGCCTCAGTCGAGCACGGGAATCAGCTGCTCGACCACGCGTGCCGCGGTGGGCGCCACCGCCGTCACGAATTTCCCGAAATCGAGATGGCTCTCGGCCCCGGCGAGATCGCTGAGGCTCCGGATCACGACGGCGGGCACGCCGAAGGCTTCCGCAACCTGGGCGACCGCCGCACCTTCCATCTCCACCGCGTGGGCGCCGAACTCGGATTGCAGCCGCCGGCGGACGTCCTCGTCATTGATGAACTGATCGCCGCTGACGATCGTCCCGATCTTGATCATCGGATCGCGCCGCGGCTGCGGCACCAGGTCCTTCGGCAGCGCCGGTAGCCGGAAGCCGTCGAGCGCCCGGTGGATGCGCGCCACCAGGTCATCCGCAAGCTCGAAAGCGTAATCCTTCCGCCCCGGCCCGAAGGGCGGAACGCCGGGCTTGAACGCCGTCAGTCCCTCCGCCTGCAGCCGGCCGTAGTCATGCTGCACCAGGCGCTGCGCGACGACGAGATCGCCGATATCGAGGTCCGGATCGATGCCGCCGGCGACCCCCGACATGACGATCGCCCGACAGCGCAATCCGTCCAGCAGCATGGTCGTGGTCATGGCCGAGGCGACCTTGCCGATGCCACTTTCGATCATGGCGACGGCGCGACCGTAGAGCTTGCCGGTCAGGACCTCGCGGCCCGCCAGTTCGTGCCGTTCGATGCCGCTCATGTCGCCGAGCAAGGCGGCGATCTCTTCCGGCATGGCGCAGATGATGCCGAGGGGAATGCGTTCTTCGAGCATGGGATCCGGGCTGGTCGAATCTGATAGGGTCGAAGTTAAAGAGGGAGACCGACTCTGTCCACTTCACCGAGGCGACACCCGTAACATGGATCCGGTCCTGCTCTGGCTGCGGCGCGATCTCCGGCTCGGC
>DATKNM010000043.1:0-3026 GCA_035541335.1 Binatia bacterium | reverse complement strand
GGTCGACCTCCTGCCAGATCGCGGCGCGGCGGGTCTTGTTGTCGGCGTTCCCGGTCAACATCCAGTCGCGCAGGGCCGCGGTCGAGGCCTGGACGTTCGACACTAGGCGGCTGCCGGCCATCGTGCTCGGCAGGCGCTGCTGCACCATCTGCTCGGTCAGCGCGCCGCTGACATCGACCTGGCGGAGATTGACCGCCACGGTGACAGCGAGCATCGCCGCCGTCAGGCCGAAGCCCGCAATCAGCCAGCTGCGGACTTTGAATCCGGCCAGTTTAGCTTTTATTCCCATGATGATACGCCGATTTCCCGGGTGATTTTCATGCCTCGGCCAATCTGCGGGAAATCCGTTTCGACGCGGTTAACGGTGGCGCGAGAATCGCCGGCAGTTCCATCAAAAGGCGTCCCTGGGGTGGCTTGGCGATGCGCCGCATTCCGCACCGCCCGGCGATGACTTAGTGTGAATGAATTCACCTTCGACGCAGCAACCCGGACCGGATCATGTCGACCCAGAACCTGATCAATCTGCTGCGGCCACGGTCGATCGCACTGGTGGGCGCGAGCGACACGCCCGGCCATTTCGGCCAGCTGGCGTGGCGCAACCTCAAGTCCGCCGGCTATCTCGGCAAGCTCTATCCGGTCAACCCGCGCCACGCGCAGGTCGGCGGCGAGACCGCCTATCCGGATGTGGCGGCGCTGCCGGAAGCACCCGATCTCGGCGTCATCGTGACACCCGCCGCGACCTTGCCCAGCATCATCCGCGCGCTGGCGGCCAAGGGCAGCAAGGCCGCCGTGGTGATCACGCCCGTGCCCGGCGGCGCGGCCGGCCAGGCGCTGAAGCAGCAGATGCTGGATGCGGCAAAGCCGACCAAGCTCCGCATCCTCGGTCCCAACAGCCTCGGCGCGATCGTTCCCGGGATCGGCGTCAATGCCGCCCTCGCCCATCTGATGCCGAAAGCCGGCGGCATCGGCTTTCTCTCGCAATCCGGCGCGATCCTGACCTCGGTGATCGATTGGGCTGAACCGCGCGGCATTGGCTTCTCGCATCTCGTCTCGATGGGCGAGCTTGCCGACGTCGATTTCGGCGACATGCTCGATTACCTCGCCGACGATCCGCACACCAACGCGATCCTGATGTATGTGGAGGCCGTCACCCATGCGCGGAAGTTCATGTCCGCGGCGCGGCGCGCGGCCCGGGTGAAGCCGGTCATCGCCATCAAGGCCGGGCGGCATTCCGAGGCGGACCGCGCGGTCGCCTCCCATACCGGCGCGCTGGCCGGCGCCGACGCGGTCTATGACGCCGCCTTCCGCCGCGCCGGCATGTTGCGGGTCTATCAGCTGGACGAGCTCTTCACCGCGGCGCAGACCCTCGCCCTCGCCCGCATGCCGTCCGGCGGCAAGATCGGCATCGTCACCAATGGCGGCGGCATCGGCATCCTGGCGGCGGACGCCCTGCTCGATGCCGGTGGCGAATTGGTGGAGCTCGACCACGATACGATTGCCAAGCTCGACGACGTGCTGCCGCCGACCTGGTCACGCGGCAATCCGGTCGACATCATCGGCGATGCGACGCCGGAGCGCTTCGGCGCCGCCGTCTCCGCGCTGCGTGGCGACCCCAACGTGAATGCGCTGCTGGTCCTGAGCTGCCCCACCGCCGTCGCCGATCCGGTTGCGGCCGCGGACAAGGTGATCGAGGCGGTGGCGGGCAGCCGACTCTGCGTCCTCACCAGCTGGATCGGCGAGGCGACGGCGGCCGAAGCGCGGCGCCATTTCGCCGCCGCCGGCATTCCCAGCTACGAGACGCCGGAGGCCGCGGTCACCGCCTTCAACCATGTCTTGGAGTACCGCCGCAACCGCGAGCTCCTGATGGAGACGCCGCCCTCCATGCCGAGCTCGTTCCAGGTGGCGATGGACCCTGTGCGGGCGGTCGTGGACCGTGCCCTCGCCGAGAACCGCCGGCTGCTGACCGGCCCAGAGGCCCAGGAGATCCTCGCCGCCTATCACATCCCGACCACGCGCGCGACGGTGGCCGCCGATCCGGAAGCGGCAAAGACGATCGCACAGGCGATCAATAGGCCGGTAGCGGTGAAGATCCTCTCGCCCGACATCGTCCACAAGTCGGATATCGGCGGCGTCGCCCTTGGCCTCGACGGACCGGTGGCGGTCGCGCATGCAACCGAGGCGATGCTTGCCCGGGCGCGCAAGGTCCGGCCCGATGCGCGCATCCTCGGCGTGACGGTCGAGCCGATGGTCCGCAAGCGCGATGCCGTCGAGCTCATCCTCGGCATGGTCGAGGACGAGCAGTTCGGGCCGGTGCTGCTGTTCGGCCATGGCGGGATCGCCGTCGAGCGGCTGGCGGACAGCGCGCTCGCGCTGCCGCCGCTCAACCTGAAGCTCGCCCAGGACCTGATGGCGAAGACCCGGGTCTACCGCCTGCTGACCGGCTATCGCAACCAGCCCAAGGCCGACCTCGACGCCATCGCGCTCACGCTGGTGAAGCTGTCGCAGCTGGTGGTCGATATCCCGGAGGTCGTCGAGCTCGACATCAACCCCTTGCTGGCCTATCCCGACGGCGTGATGGCGCTCGACGCGCGGATGGCCCTGAAGCCGGCGCCGCTGAAGGGCGGCGGGCGCCTCGCGATCCGCCCCTATCCGCGCAGGCTCGAGGACACCGTCATCGGCGAGAACGGCCGCACCTTCATGATCCGGCCGATCCTCCCCGAGGACGAGCCGGAGATCCAGGCGCTGATCAGCCGATTGTCGCCGCGAGCGATCCGGCTGCGCTTCTTCGCGCCCTTGAAGGCGCTCTCGCATGCGGATGCGGCGCGGTTGACCCAGATCGACTACGACCGCGAGATGGCATTGGTGCTGACCGAGCCCGGCCCGGCCGGCGCCTCGCCGATCTATGCCGTGGTGCGCCTGATCTGCGATCCCAACAACGAGCGTGCGGAATACGCCGTGGTGGTGCAGGACGAGCTCACCGGCAAGGGGCTCGGCATGCTGTTGATGAAGCGCATCATCGACTATGC
>DATKNM010000042.1:0-5671 GCA_035541335.1 Binatia bacterium | reverse complement strand
GCATGTGTTAGGCATGCCGCCAGCGTTCGTTCTGAGCCAGGATCAAACTCTCAGGTTAACCTGGCCAACCGCTCCGAAGAGCCGTCAACCGATCAACGTTGGTCCTTGCATCAAACGCGTCTTCCTTACTGCATGAAACAGCACATACCACCCCGCCATCTCCAGCCGGGTGATCGCACTGTCTCGGAATAACGCGCACGCAAGACCCAGACCTGAAGCCCATAAGGCTCAAAACCCAGGACCCGCCGCCCGCGTATCCCTTCTCGTCATAATCACAATGTCAAACAGCATGCGGCGAACCGCCGGAAACCCCCGGGCCGATTCGGCTCCAGGCGCAACCGCCAAGTATAGATATGTCAGAGGGGCGATTCAAGCGCTCCGACCCTGGCCGAAAGGCCGCACCGGAGTGCATCACCGATCTCCCCGTGTCGCTCCGCGAAGCTTGCGTCCCGCTCGGGTGGCGCGGTTTCTAGTCGAGTCGATCCGGCTTGTAAAGCAGAAAACCGATCGCGCGGGATGCATGTGTGCACGCCGCCGCTGCATGGCAAGAAGCAGCGCTCAAACGCATCCTCAGAGAAGGCCGAGCGCCTTCAATTCCGCGACCATTTTCGCCGGCAGATCGGCCTCCGTCTTCGCCGCGCGCAGCGCAGCGCGCTGGTCGGCGACATCCGGCGGCGCATCTTCGTCCTCGAGGTAGCGCCAACCCTGGAAGGCGCGGCGCGGTCGCGATTCCGTGATGATGACTTTGGGATCGTAGACGATGGCGCAATAGGCATTGCCCTTCTCATCCGCGACGTCGTCGAGGCGCAGAATCCGATGCCGCACGCAGATTCGACCGCGAATCACCCAATAGAGTGAGCCGCCGTCCAGCACTTCCTCGGCGCGTTTCGGCTTCATTCGGGTCCAGTGCGAATCCTCGCTCGGACTCCTGATGCCCTTGCGGCGCTTGGCTTTCTTCTTTTCCTCGCTGGCGAAGTACTGGATCAGCTCGTCGATGCTGTCGATGCCGACGCACAATTTGACAAGGTGAACGACCATGCGATTGAATCGACCGTGGTGAGAGTTGGGATGAGCGTTGGTATCGAGCTTGCTATCGAAGCCGCGCCGACTTCCACCGCATCCCGTGGGGCGATGAACGTCTGCTGGTGCGACTGGCTTAAAGGATAGCCGGAGCGCTCAGCAAGCCCTTGCAGGAGTCCTGACCATGTTCCCGCGTATCGCCTCCCCCTCCCACGGCCGTTTCGTCGCGCTCCGCAATCTCGTCGCGAGCGGCCTGCTGTTGGGGCTTTCCGCCTGCTCGCCAGGTACCGTCAATTACGTGCATGTCGACACCAGCTACGATCCCACGACCTACGCGCACATTCCCTATACCGGCCCGCTCTTCGCCGAGGTCGCCGGCAACCCCTTCGGCATCCCGCAGCCGGACCTGCAGCGCATCGTCAATGCGGCGATCCAGCCACCGAATGCACGGAGCGATTCCGGGCAGGGCGTGCGGGTTCACATCGCCTTTGGCGAGACCGCGTCCAATCGGAGCATGGCCTGCTTCGCCGGCGGCACCAATGCGCCCAGCACCGGCACCATCACCATGGTCGCGGCGCTCTGCCGCGGCGGCGATGCGGCGATCACCTATCTGGTGGGCTCGGTGGACCAGGTGACAGGGCCGAACGACCCGCGATTCCTCCAATTCCTGCGCCGCTCGACGGTGCTGCTGTTCCCGACCCAGGACCCGAACCGGGACACCAACACGATGTGCTTCCTGCCGGGCTGCTGAAATCCCAGGGCCCACGGCGATTAAGGGCCCGAGGCGGTTATCGGATCAGCCTGCTGACGGTGCGGAAGTCCGGATCGGCGGCCGAGCGCAGCCACTCGAAGAGCGCCATCTCGACGGTGATCGGAACGGCACCCGCCTGCTCCAGGCGCCGGAGAGCGATCTCCCGGCTCTCCGGCCGGCGCGAGGCCACCGCGTCGGCGACCACGAATACCTGGTAGTCGGCGGCGAGCAGGTCGAGCCCGGTCTGCAGCACGCAGACATGGGCCTCGATCCCGGCCAGGACCACCTGCTCCCGGCCTGCCCGCAACAGTTCCTCGCGGATCGCCGGATTCCCGTAACAGGAGAACTCCAGCTTCTCGAACCGGCGCCCCTCCGGCACAGCAGCGGCGATCGGCCCGACCGTCCGGCCGAGGCCCTTCGGGTATTGCTCGGAGGCGAGAACGGGCACTTTCAGCTGGCGCGCCGCCTGGAGCAGGTTGCCGCAGGCGGCGATCAGCGCCTCGGCGCCGGCCATGGCGGGGACCAGGCGTTCCTGCAAATCCACCAACAGGAGCTGCGCCTTGGCACGTTGCAGCAGCATGAATTTTCTCGCTCTACCGGGCCCACAGCCCTGCCCTGCGACCATAGCGGAGCACCGCCACGTTGACAAAATGCAGATTTTTCTTATATTTCCGGCGGCTTAAGCGACCTGGATTCGCGGGCATCGGTCGCTTCATGAGCCTTCGCAATCGCCCGTTTCGGACAACATGACCTTTGCAGATCTGGGGCTCAGCCCCGAAGTCCTGAGCGCTATCGCCGATCTCGGCTATCAGAACCCCACACCGATTCAGGCTCAGGCCACCCCGACGATCCTCATGGGACGCGACGTGCTCGGTTGCGCGCAGACCGGCACCGGCAAGACCGCGGCCTTCGTGCTGCCGATGATCGACATCCTGAACCACGGCCGCGCCAAGGCGCGCATGCCGCGCTCGCTCATCCTCGAGCCGACGCGCGAGCTCGCGGCACAGGTTTCCGAGAACTTCGAGAAATACGGCAAGAACTGCGAGCTCTCGATGGCGCTGCTGATCGGCGGCGAGAGCTTCACCGACCAGGAGCGCAAGCTCGACCGCGGCGTCGATGTGCTGATCGCGACCCCGGGCCGCCTCCTCGATCTCTTCGAGCGCGGCAAGATCCTGATGAACGACGTCAAGACACTGGTCATCGACGAAGCCGACCGCATGCTGGACATGGGGTTCATCCCGGACGTTGAACGCATCGTCTCCCTGCTGCCGAAGATCCGCCAGACCCTGTTCTTCTCGGCCACCATGGCGCCGGAAGTGCGGCGCCTGGCCGACGCCTTCCTGATGAACCCGAAGGAGATCACCGTCTCCGCGCCGGCCACCACGGCGACCACCGTGACCCAGGGCCTGATCGTGGTCGATGAGATGGACAAGCGCGAGGCTTTGCGCCGTCTGATCCGCAACGAGGACGTCTCGAACGCGCTCATCTTCTGCAACCGCAAGAAGGACGTCGACATCCTCTTCCGCTCGCTCAGCAAGCACGGCCTCGACGCGGCGCAGCTCCACGGCGACATGCCGCAGTCGAAGCGCACCGAGACAATGGAGAAATTCAAGAACGGCGAAGTCACCCTGTTGGTCTGCAGCGACGTCGCGGCACGCGGCATCGACATCAAGGGCCTCTCCCACGTCTTCAACTTCGACACCCCGCATCACGCCGAGGACTACGTGCACCGCATCGGCCGGACCGGCCGCGCGGGGCGCGAGGGCCGCGCCTTCACCTTCGCCATGCCGGAGGACGGCAAGGCGGTGCAGGCGATCGAGAAGCTGATCGGCAAGGAGATCCCGCGCGTCCAGATCGACGGCATCGCCACCCAGGAGCTCTCCGACGAGGCGCCCCGCCGCGGCCGTGGCCGGGGTCGCGGCCGTTCCGGCGGCGAGAGCCGGGAGCGCGATCGCGGCGGGCGCCCATCCGGCGGCCGTGGCCAGCGCCGGGACCAGGGGGGACGGGACCAGGGGGGTCGCGAGAACGGACGCGAGGCCGATCCGATCGCCGCCGCCCTGCCGCATCCCGCGGCCGAGCTGCACCGCAAGGACAAGCTCGCCTCGGCGACGGCGCTGCCGGAGATCGCCGACCAGGTCGAAGAGCACGCGATCGCGCCGGTCATGGTCGGTCCGGTTGCCGTTGGGCCGGTTGCCGTTGGGCCGGTGACCTCGGACGGCCTTCCCAGCCAGACCTTCGCCAACAACCGGCACGAGGCCAACCGCCACGAGCGGCGTGCCGCCCGGCATGAGCGGGGGCATGACCACGATTCCCACGGCGCGCACAGCGGACCCTTCGGCGACCACACGCCCGAATTCTTCGCCCGCGAGCAGCGCCGCTCGTTGCAGATGGAGCGCCGGCTCGCGAAGTAGCGACGCCGGCCGCCTTCCCTCCTTCAGAATCCGCCCTATCGCTATCTGGTAGGTTGACCACGCGGCGGTGCCGCCTATGCTGCCCTCTCTTCGTGCGGCTACGGAATCTGACGGCAATGCCGGTCTTGAAGGCCCTGCTCCGGCGCAAGCTGGTCCTGCTCGGCCTCTTCATCATCCTCGTCTTCGTCATCGTCGCGGTGTTCGCGCCCTGGATCGCGCCCTATGCGCCGGACGTGCAATTCGACGACGGCCTAGACGACATCGGCGCACCGCTCGGACCCAATGCGAAATTCTGGCTCGGCACCGACACGCTGGGGCGCGACTTCCTCTCGCGCCTGATCTTCGGTTCGCGCGCGACCCTGATCGTCGCCATCGTCGCCAACACCTTTGCCGTCGCCATCGGCGTGCTGATCGGCGTCACCGCCGGCTATGTCCGCGGGCCGCTCGGCAACCTGATGATGCGCTTCACCGACCTGATGACTGCCTTCCCGGCGCTGCTGCTGGCGATCCTGCTGGCGGCGCTGATCGGCCCCAGCCTCAGCATCGTCATGGTCGTGATCGCCATGGTGAACTGGGTCCAGGTGGCCCGCGTCACCTACACCGAGACCATTTCGCTTGCCGAGCGCGACTTCATCACTGCGGAACGGAGCCTGGGTGCCGGCACCGCGCGGATCCTGTTCAAGCATATGCTGCCGCACGTGGTGCCGACGGTGATCGTCTACGGCACACTTGGCATTGCCACCACGTCGCTGACCGAGGCGACGCTCTCCTTCCTCGGCATCGGCGTGCAGCCGCCGATCGCGAGCTGGGGCAACATGGCGAATGAGGGCCAGACCTATTTCGACAGCGCGCCCTGGCTGGTCTTCTTCCCCAGCGTCTGCATCGCGTTCCTCGCACTCTCTTTCAACCTGGTGGGCGATGCGCTCCGCGACATCCTCGATCCAACCTTGCGGGGGCGGCACTGATGACCGGCTATCTGCTCCGTCGCCTGGCGCATGTCCTCCTGGTGCTGATCGGGGTCAGCGTCATCACCTTTCTGATCCTGCATGCCCCGGGACGCGATCCGGCGCGCCAGGTCGCCGGCCACACGGCGAGCCCCGAGCAGGTCGAACAGGTGCGCCACGAGCTCGGCCTCGACCGGCCGCTCATAGAGCAGTACTGGCGCTATGCCACCAAGCTGGCGCAGGGCGATCTCGGCCGTTCTTATGTGCAGCGGAGCCAGGTCTCCGAGCTGATCATGGCGCGGCTGCCGGCGACGGCGCTGCTGATGTTGGGGGCGATCTTCTGCGAGCTTCTGATCGGCCTGCCGAGCGGCGCGATCGCCGCCTTCCGCCGCAACCGGCCCTCCGACCAGGGCGTGATGCTGGGCGCCCTGCTCTTCGTCTCGACGCCCCAGTTCCTGGTCGCCTACATCCTGCTCTACGTGTTCGGCTTCAAGCTCCAATGGCTCCCGACCACGCCCGGCGTCTCCTTCCTCACTCTGATATTA